>JAPOIA010000128.1 GCA_029979185.1 Alphaproteobacteria bacterium
CACGAATCCGTCGCGCAGGTCTTTTTCTATCGCGGCGCGGTCGCGGTCGTTCGGATTGCCGAAGCCGCCGCCGCCGGGCATTTCGACCACCAGCGTTTCTCCGGCGGGGATGACCTGCATGCCGTTGCGGCCGAGCGGCGTGCCGGATTTCAGATAGACCTTGCCGGCCGCGCCGTCCTGCCCGCCGTTGCGGCCTTTCGCCGGGAAATCGACGCGCTGGAACTGCGCAAAAATGGCGAAGGGCGAGTTGTCGCGCGTGCCTACTTCCACAACCTGGCCCAGGCCGCCGCGATATTTTCCCGCGCCGCCGGAATCTTTGCGCAGTTCGCGCTTCCAGAACACCAGCGGCGTCAGGTTCTCGGTTATCTCGATAGCGATGGTCTTTACACCTGAGGGAAAGGCCGTCGCGGACAGGCCATCGTGCAGCGGATGCCCGCCCATGCCGCCGCTCTGGAAGTTTTGCGACATGTAGGCGCGCTGGCCCGCCTCGCCGCGCCCGCCAAGCCCCCTGCCCGCGCCGAGCCTGAGGCTCCAGCTTGCGCCTGTGCCTTCGGCAGGCACCTTGTCCGGCATGGCGGCGGCAAAACAACCGAAAGCCGCATCGGGCAGCATCTGTCCGAAGACCGCACGGGCGGTAACGGGCGCAGGAAACGGCGCATTGACGATGCAGTTTTCCGGCGCTGTGATCTTTATTCGCGCCAGCACGGCGGCATTATTGGCCAGGTGCGGCGCAACAATGCATTTGACGCCGAAACTCGTATAGGCATCGGTGTAGCAGATCGGGCAGTTGACGCCGTGGCGCGACACGCCGGACGTGCCTGCGAAATCAATGTGTATTGTTTCCCCGTCTATGGTCAGCGTCGTCGCCAGATCGACCGGTTCATTGAAGCCGTCGATTTTCATGACATGGCTCCAGGTGCCGCGCGGCAATTTCGCAATGGCCTCGCGCATGGAACGATCGCTGGTTTCGAGAATATGTTTGCTCAGCGTATCAAGAGTATCAATATCGTATTCGCGCATCATCCGTTGCAGGCGGTCGGCGCCCGCCTCGTTGCTTGCCACCAGTGCATAGACATCGCCCTCGAGACGATCCGGTTCGCGGCTGTTGGCGCGCATCAAATTGATGAGCCAGGCGTTCATCTGCCCCTTCGTGCACAGCGGCATGATGGGGATGAAGAGGCCCTCCGCAAACACGTCGCGGGAGTTCGGGTCCGGCCCGTTACCGCCGATATCGGCCACATGGGCGGTACAGGCGAAGAGCGCGACAAGCTTCCCGTTCAGGAACGCCGGCGTCACGACCGTCAGATCGAAGAGATGCCCGGTGCCTTTCCATGGATCGTTGGTGATGTAGGAATCGCCCTCGCACATGGTTTGCGGCGGGATGACCTCCATGAAATGGCGCACCGAGCGGGCCATGGAATTGATGTGGCCCGGCGTGCCGGTCACCGCCTGCGCCAGCAATTGCCCGGACGGGTTGAAAACCCCGGCGGAGAGATCGCCCGCCTCGCGCACGACAGGCGAGAAGGCGACGCGCATCATGGTGCGGGCCTGCTCCTCGACGACGTTGATCAGCCGGTCCCACATAACCTGGTTGCGGATGGTGTCGAATTGTCCACTCATGGGCGCACCTTCTGTTCAAGGATCAAGTGGCCGCCGCGTCCGAGCGTCCCCGAAAAGCCCGGCGGCGCATAGGTCGTCGTCTGTTCTTCGACGATCAGCGCGGGTCCGTCGTACGTGTTGCCCCGCTGCATGGACGTGCGATCATAGACTTTTGCTTCCACGAATGCGCCAAGCCCGGCATCGAATACCTTGTGCGTGTCGCGCGGTATTGCGGGCTCCGGCACAACATCGATATCCGGCGGCGGCGCTGGCGGATCGATATCGACGCTCAGGATCAGCGTCCATGTCAGCGCCTGCGCGGACAGCCCCGGTATCGTGCGGTTGTAGGAACGCGCATAGACATTGTGGAAATGCTGTTCCAGCAACGCGCCATCCTGCGCGACATACGGCCCGACAGGTATCTCTACGCTCAGGTCATGCCCCTGCCCCTGATAGCGCATGTCGGAGAAGCGCCGTTCGCGATACTTCTTTACCGGCGAAGCAAGGTCGAGCACTGCAATCGCCTCCTTGCGCAGGTCATCGAAGATCGCATTGACGGTATCGGCGTCAAACTCGGCGAGCGAGACAACGCGCGAGCGAACCGCCTGATAGGCAATCGGCGCCTGCAGGAAACCATGTGCCGAACCGACCCCGGCGCCCGCGGGAATGACCACGCGCGGTATGGAAAGTTTCTGGGCGATGCGCGCCGCATGCAGTGGCGCTGCGCCGCCGGTTGCAATCAAGGTACGTGTCTCGACCTGATCGCCATAATCCGCCGCATGAACGCGGATGGCATTCGACATGTTCTCGTCGACGATCTCGGTAATGCCGGCTGCGGCGGAAGCGGTATTGAAACCTGTCGCTGCACCGATATGCGTTTCGACAGCCTGCTTTGCCTTTTCCGTATCGAGTACGATCTTGCCGCCTGCAAACAGCGAAGGATCGAGCTTGCCAAGCAGCAGGTCCGCATCGGTAACGGCAGGCTTGTCGCCGCCAAGGCCGTAGCTGGCAGGTCCCGGAACGGAGCCGGCGCTTTCCGGCCCAACCGCGATCTGGTTCAACTGGTCGAGGCGGGCGATGGAGCCGCCGCCTGCGCCAATCTCGATCATGTCAATGACCGGAATGCGTAACGGGATGCCGGAACCGGGAAGAAAGCGATGGGCGCGCGCCACTTCCATGGCGCGGCTGTGGCGCGGCTCGTAGTCGTTGACCAGAACGATCTTGGCGGTCGTGCCGCCCATGTCGAAGGCGATCGCCTGGTCGGCCCCAAGCTGGCGCGCGACCGATTGCGAAAAGATGGCGCCGCCGGCAGGACCCGATTCCACCAAACGGATGGGGAAGCGGATCGCCGTGTCGATCGACGTCAACGAGCCGGCCGACGTGATCAGCAGCAGCGGGCATGTAATGCCGAGTCCTTCCAGCGCGCCATTGAGCTTGCCTAGATATCCTGCCATCAGCGGCTGGACATAGGCATTGGAAACGGTTGTCGACGTCCGCTCGTACTCGCGGATTTCCGGACATACTTCATGGGAAAGGGATATGTAGAGGCCGGGGACTTCCTCCAGCAGTATGTCCCGCGCACGCAGCTCGTGCGCGCCATTGGCATAGGCGTGCAGGAAACAGATCGCCAGCGCCGTGATATCGTTGTCGCGCAGAATATGCGCGGTCTCCCGCAGGGCCGCCTCGTCCAGCGGCTTCAGCACGCTGCCGTCGGCGGCCAAGCGTTCGCTCGCCTCCAGCCGCAGCCGCCGTTCGATCAGAGGCTCGGGCCGGGTCAGCGACAAATCGTATTGGTCGAAGCGGTGGCTGTAGGCAAAGGCCAGCGTGTCGCGAAACCCTTGCGTCGTTAAAAGGGCTGTCGGTGCGCCGCGCCGCTCGATGATGGCGTTGGTGGCGAGCGTCGTTCCATGCACGACCAAGGCGATCCGGTCCGGGGATACGGTCCCTGCCTGCAGCAGCGTTGCGATACCTGTGGCAACGCCCTGTTCCGGCGCACCGGGCGTCGTCAGCACCTTGCCGGATATGTTTCCCTCCGGCCTTTCCAGAACCACATCGGTAAATGTGCCGCCAATATCCACCGCCAGCCGGCAATCCTGTTTCGTCACGCGTGCGTTTCCTCCGCCATGATCGGCATATTGATTTTCCTCCATTGTGGATTGCGCCGCTCGCGCCTGTCCAGCGAAATACTGCCGCAGCAAAGTCGTCCGGTCGCGCCGCACAATCGCTGTTTGACGCTGCATCGCGGGATTTGTAGCATTCGCACCGGCCGGAGCCACTCGATTACTGCCGGCTCAGGGAGGCACTATTGACCGCAGTGAGCCAGAGCGTGCGCGCGCGCTTCGGACTGATCATCCCCTCGTCCAACCGCCTGGCGGAACCGCACGCCTGGGCCTATGCGCCGGAAGGGGTCGTTCCCCACACGACACGATTGCGCATGACCGGTCCGCATGCCATGCCGCAGGAGCAATTGCTGCCGAAAGTCGAGGCCGCCGCCGCCATGCTGTCGGATGCGCAATGCGATCCCATTGTCTTTCACTGCACAGCCAATTCCATGGCAGACGGGTTGGCCGGAGAAACCCGCATCACGCAAGCGATTGCCAAGGCGACAGGCAGGCAAGCCGTTACCACGGCATCAGCCACCATGGCAGCCCTCAATGCCCTGCAGGCAAGGCGGATCGTGCTGGTTTCACCCTATACGCGCAAGCCGCACGAGCATGAAATAGAGTTCATGGAAGAGGCCGGCATAGAAATCGTAGGTGAGAAGAATTTCGAACTGGCTGGGTCCGACGCCTATTGCAGCACGCCCGGACCGTTCTGGCTGGAGGCTGCGGCGCAGGTGAAGAACGAAAGCGCCGATGCTTATTTCTTTTCCTGCGCCAACATCAGGGCAACGGAAGTCATCCCCGAACTGGAAGCCCTGCTTGGCCGTCCGGTTATCACCAGCAACCAGGTCATCATCTGGCAGTCGCTGCGGCTGGCAGGAATCGGCGATGCGGTGCCGGCGCTTGGACGGCTCGGCATCGCGGAAGCAAAATCCGCATGAGAGGCGAGATGCGGCTTTAGTGCGCATCAAACCTCTTTCCTGCCGGCGTCATTGGCCGTAATACTGTAAACAAAGTCGCGGCGCGGCAACGCGCTGCAAGCAACGAAAGCAGTGGAGAAACGCCTATGGCTGACCTGATAACCGTCCACGATCCTCGGGGATATGCCCCGAAAGTCACAGGCAAGCGTCTCGCCAACAGGCTGCCGAGCCTTGACGGCAAGGTCGTCTATCTGGTCGATTGCCTGTTCGACAATTCCGCTGCCTTCATCGAGCAGTTGCGGCAATGGTTCGAAACCAATCTGCCGAAGGTGGAAACGCGCATCATCCGGCCGCGCGAAAGCTGGGTTGACGATCCCGATATGCGCAAGACAATCGCGGCCGACGGCAGCGCTGCGATCCTTGGCGTCGGGCTTTGAAGCTCCTGCAGCCCGACGGTCGTCGGGCTTACCTCTCTGATGGAAGAGATGGGCGTCCCCAGCGTCGCCATCCATACACAGGCCTTTCACCGGGTCGCGAAATCAACGTCGCGGCTGCGCGGCTTTCCCACCCTGCGCAACGCCTTCGTGCCGCAGCCGGTCGTTGACCGGACGCCGGAACAGTTGCGCGCCTATATCGAGGCTATCGATCCGGTATCGAAGCGGCCCTTCATGCAGGAAGTGGTCGAAGGGCTGCTGCAGCCACTGGAGGGCACGGACCTGACCGGCGAGACATTCGAACGCGAAACGCCGCGCCTGCTGCCGCCGGATACGGAAGCCAACCTGCGGGTCCTGTTCGAGGAGAATCGCTGGACCGACTTCATGCCCATCGTCCTGCCGACCGAAGAGCTGGTGGCGCAGATGCTGAAGGGAACAAGCCAGCCGCCGGACAAGGTGGTGGGCCGCATGCGCGCGGGAAACTTCCGCGAGGCGTGGGAATACACGGTCGAGAAGGTTGCCGTGAATGCTGTGATGGCCGGCGCAAAGCCGGAGTATTTCCCGGTGATCCTGGCGCTCGCTGCTACGAACCAGACTTCGCGGCAGGGCAGCACCACGTCACAGACCTGCCTCAGCGTGGTCAATGGGCCGATCCGCCACGAGATCGGCATGAACTGCGGCATCGGCGCGATGGGTCCCTACAACCACGCCAATGTCACGATTGGCCGCGCCTACAGCCTGTTGTCGCAGAACGGCCAGGGCGGCTCGGTGCCGGGTGAAACCTACATGGGTACGCTCGGCAATCCGCTCGCCTATTCGCTGGTATTTGCGGAGAACGAGGAAGCTAGCCCATGGCAATCGCTGCACGTGCAGAAAGGGTTGAAGCAGGAGGACAGCGCGGTCACCGTGTTTGTCGGCAACCGCTATGTGCATGAAGGTTTCGGCCCGCGCGTGACATGGGAAGAAAAATTCCGGCGCTCGCTTGCGGCTTCCGCCTACCTGCCGCCTTGCCTGGTGATGGACCCGATTGTCGCTCGCCTGTTCGCGCAAAAGGGCATCAATACCAAGCAGGAGCTGATCGACTGGTGCGCGAAGAACGCGCGGCTGCCGGCGCGCGAATACTGGGACGACCAGTGGATGCAGACGCTGATCCGGCCGCATGCTGTCGCCGGCGTCGAGCCATGGGCCACGCGGTTGAAAGCGGCTCCCGACGAGATCGTCGAGATGTACCGGCCGGAAGACATCAATGTGGTCGTGACCGGCGGCGAGACGCAGGGCGCGTGGAAAATTTTCGGCGCAAAATATGTGAAGACAGTGAAGGTGGACGACTGGCGGTGAGCCGCCGCCAGTTCAATAATGGCGCGCGGGTGGATACTATTCGAAAAACTTCCCCGGCATGACTTGCGGGCGGGCAAGTTCCGGATTGGAGCTGCCGCGCCCCTTAATCGATTCTCCTTCCGGTGTCAGCCGCAGCGAGGCGTTGGCGCCCGTCGCCTGCGCGCCGAAACGCAGCACCACCAGCGGGTCGGGCCCCGGATTGTAAAATTCGTAGAAGCACCCCTTCGGCAACCAGATGCCGCTGTTCTTTTCCATAACCGGCAGCTTGCCGTCGAGACTCGAGAATACGGCCCTGCCCTGCAGAACGACGAAGACATGCTCTTCCTCGATATGGGCATGAAACCCATGCTTTTCGCCCATGCCCGTCGAATAGCAATGGATGCGGAATGTCGAATTTTCACCCGAACACAACAGGTCGCGCGACATTCCGCCGGACAGAAGAGGAATTTTGAGGCTGAATGTTTCCGGCCGCAGCTCGCGCAATTGCGCCAGTGCATTTTCGTCCAACTCGCTCATCCGCGCCTCTCTAAAAACAGCTTGCGCCGCGGGTCGCGGCGCAAGAATGATCAATCAGCAGCGATGACCGGAGCAGCCCTAGAGCTGCTTGCGGATCGTCGTATCGAGATTGAATATCTTCGCGGCATTGAGGCCGAGAATATTGCGCTTGGCCTGCTCGTCGAGGAACGGCAAATCAGTGATTTCCGACGGCAGGTCGAAATCGAAATGCGGCCAGTCGGAAGCGTAGCAAAGCTGCGTCTTCGCGTTGATCATGTCCAGCGTGCATTCCAGCGCCTTCATGTTCGTCGTTTCCATCGGTTGGGTCGTGTACCAGCAATGGTCGCGCATGTATTCGGACGGCAGCCGCTTGAGATGCGGCGCTTCGGACGGACGCATCAGGAACTGATCGTCCAGGCGCTGCATCAGGAACGGCACCCAGGCCAGGCCGGATTCGATCCACATGACTTTCAGTTTGGGAAAACGAACCGGCATGCCATTCAGCACCCAGTTGGTTGTGTGGACAATGTTCGGCCAGGCAAAGCCCAGCGCATGCATGCCGAGGAAGCGGTTGATCGTCTTCAACGATGGATCGTCCCAGTGATAGCCGGCATGGAAGGTCAGCGGCATGCCGGTTTCCTCGATCATGCTGTACAGGCGCATGTAGTCGTTGTGGTGCACCGGCTTGTGGCGCGTTGACGGTACGCAGAAACCGATGATGCCATCAATCTTCGACATTTCCGCCACCACCCGCTCGGCTTCCGAAGGGGTGTTGTAGGGCAGAACGGCAAGGAACTTGATGCGCGAATCTGCCGATAACAGGTTGTCGACCATCCAGCGGTTATAGGCGCGGCACAGCCAGACTTCCATTTCCGGCTGCGGATGCAGGCCAAGGAACAGCATTGGCGTCGGGAACACGACCATCACGTCGACGCCAAGCGAATCCATCGCCCGGCGGGTCAGCGTCACGTCGCGATGCACGCTCGGATCGTCGGTCTTCTCACGGATGCCTTCCTGGTGGGGAATGCGCCCGCCGACGCCCTGGTAACGCAGGCCGAGATCGCCATTCAGGCCGTAGGGCGGCGCACCGTGCCGGTCCTGATGAAACTGCATGGCCTGGTCGCGAATAACAGGATCGTCGATATATTTGACGACCTCGCCCCAGTGAACCGTC
>JAPOIA010000129.1:0-245 GCA_029979185.1 Alphaproteobacteria bacterium
GACAAGGTTGCTTCCGCGAAGGCGGGAAAACTTAACCCCAGGGAAAGCACGCCAATAGCAAATCCGGGAAACGCCTTACTCAACATAGCCAGCCTCGCTCACTTACAAGCCTGTCGCAAAAAGCCGCTCAATAGCAAAAGCGCGATTATCAGTACGCCGAGACTCGCGGATATATGCGATACAGACATAAACACCAGGCTCCCGGAAATATTCTGAACCGGAAAGCCATTTTGTCATTATCCGGT
>JAPOIA010000129.1:255-8039 GCA_029979185.1 Alphaproteobacteria bacterium
CGAAATGCGGCGTAAAAGCCAAGCAACTGGAAAATCGTATCTTTAAACGCGCGGGTTGCAGTAAATTATCGCCTAGCCGAGAACGTTGCCATAAAAAGGCCATCGTCAAGCAAAGCCGAGACAGGAAGGCGCCGGTGCGTTCACGACCAAAATGCAAACAGCCGCGGCTATGGCAAGCTGAACCAGATCGCATCAGAATATATAATTACATATAATTATATATCTGCTGCCGAAGAGTTGTCGTAATCGACCCGTGCAAGATAAAGCCCATGGGGCGGCGCTACGACGCCGCAGCGTTTACGATCGCGCGCTTCCAGTGCATTACGAAGATCGTCCTTCGTCCACCGGCCTGAACCGATATGCTCCAGCGAGCCGGCGATAGACCGGATCTGGTGATGCAGGAAAGACAGCGCGGATGCGCGGATCTCGATTCTGTCTCCGTCGCGCGTTACATCCAGCCGGTCCAATGTCTTGACCGGGGAATTCGCCTGACATTCGGATGCACGAAATGTGGTGAAATCATGCCGGCCAACCAGGCACTGGGCGGCTTCATGCATGGCCTCCGCATCGAGCCCGCGCGCCATGTGCCAGACACGCTTGTGATCTATGGCCGGCGGCGCACGCCGATTCAGAATGATGTAAAGATAGTGCCGTTTGACGGCGGAAAATCGCGCATCGAAATCCCCGCCGACCGCTTCGCAGGACAATACGGTTACCGTCCCGGATCGCAGATGCGCATTCATACCATCGCGGACGACATCGGTGCGCCATTCGCGGGCAAGATCGGCATGAGCAACCTGGCCAAGGGCGTGAACGCCAGCGTCCGTCCGGCCGGCTCCACTGACAGTCACGGACTCTCCGGTCATCGCGGCTATGGCGTCTTCCAGAGCCTGCTGGACGGACGGCCCATTGTTCTGCCGCTGCCAGCCGACATAGGGCGTACCGTCATATTCGATTATCAGCTTGTAGCGCGGCATGGTCAGTTGAATCGCATGCCGGCGCTTACTGATGCGCCGTTCAGAAAATCGCGCGCCGACACCACGCCTTTGCCGGACCGCTGCACCCGGGTCAGCCGTACTGCTCCGGAACCGCAGGCGACGGTCAACTGCCCGTCGAGCACTTCGCCCGGTGCGCCGGAACCCGGAGCAATTTCCGAGCGCAGAACCTTGATTCTCTCGATCTTCCGGCCGAGATCGGCCTCCAGGTACGCGCCAGGAAACGGCGAGAGACCGCGAATATGATTGTGAACGTCTGCTGCAGCGCTCTGCCAGTCGATCCTGCATTCGTCCTTGCGAATCTTCTCGGCATAGGTAACCCCGCTTTCGCTCTGCGGGTGAAAGCTCAGCGAGTCGCGCGACAGCGCTGCCAGCGCGCGGACCATGAGGTCAGCGCCGCGATGCATAAGCGCATCGTGCAATTCACCCGCCGTCATATCCGGACCGATCGCGACGCGTTCAGCCATGGCGACAGGACCTGTGTCCAGACCCTCGTCCATCTGCATGACCATAACGCCTGTTTCGCTATCGCCGGCCATGATCGCGCGCTGGATCGGCGCTGCTCCTCGCCAGCGCGGCAGCAGCGAAGCGTGCAAATTCAGGCAACCATAGCGTGGCGCATCGAGCACCGGCTTTGGCAGAATCAAACCGTAGGCAGCAACAACCGCAACATCGGACCTGTGGCCTGCGAACTCTTCAATGATCGCTTCGTCCCGCAATGTCCTCGGCGTGAATACAGGAATGCCGAAACGTTCAGCCGCTTGATGGACCGGCGATTTCACCAGATCCAGCCCGCGGCGTCCGCCGGGCTTGGGGGCTCGGGTGTAGCAGGCCACGACCTCATGGCCCTGCCCGGCGATCTCGCCGAGAAGCGGCACGGAAAAATCGGGCGTACCCATAAAGATGATGCGAAGCGTCAAAACGGCATGTCCTCAATCGGCGTTCCGATGCACGGCGCCCCGTTTGCAGTGGCGGATTTCGTCGCGGATGAAATCACAGTTCCGCGCCCCGGCGCGACCTAGTCTCCCCGACGCCGAGCTTCCTTCTCGAACTTCTTTATAACCCGTTCACGCTTCAGCCTGGAGATATGATCGATGAAAAGCACACCGTTCAGATGATCAATCTCGTGCTGAAGACAGGTTGCCAGCAAGCCGTCCGCCTCAATTTCCTGCCGTTCACCCGCGCGATTCAGGAAGCCTACCTTCACACGTGCCGGGCGCTCTACCTCGGCGTAGAATTCCGGTATTGACAAGCATCCCTCTTCATATACCGACTTCTCGTCCGAGACCCATGTAACTTCCGGATTAACCAGAAAGATCGGCTCGCGTTCAGCCGGCACATTGCCCTCGGCCTCTTCTTCGCTGGCGCGCGGCGAAACATCGCAAACGACGATGCGTTTTGCTACAGCGATCTGGATTGCCGCAAGTCCGATACCCGGTGCGTCGTACATGGTCTCAAGCATGTCATCCATGAGCTTGCGCACGCTATCGTCCACCATGCCGACCGGTTCGGAAACCTGCCGTAAGCGTGTATCGGGAAGAAGGATGATGTTCTGCAGGGACATGATCTGACGCCGGTTCACTTGATCTGGTCGCATCCTCAGCCCGCGAGCCGACAGGCCGCGGACTGAATTGTGCAATTCAGATAAGCATCGACGGCTGGCGCGTCAAATCCCAACCGGAGGCTGCGCCCTAACCCTCGCGGTTTGATCGCTTGGTAAGATCGAATGTGCGGATTGTTCCAGGGCGCGGCGTCGACCCGAGTCCGGTATAGCGCTTGCGCTCGACGACGACAGCGCCAGCGGCGCGAGAAGCCCGACCGGTCCGCTGAACGACAACCGCACGCGCCCCGCCTGTACGATCGCGAACCATGACCTGCGCGCCTGACTTGACCCGTTCTTCTGCCTTGCTGGCTTCAGCCGCAACGCGCTCGACTTCCGCCCGCACAGCGTCACGGTCCAGCCCCATCAGGCTAGCTGCAACCTCGATCTGGCCTTCAACGCTATCGGCAATGTCTCGCGCAGCTTCAACTGCTTCGGCAATTGTCGGAGGACAGCGCTTGGCCCGGATCGGCCCGGGAATGAAATTCGGATTTGCTTCGCTCTTGGCGGGGCGTGGTTTGGTCAACGTTTGAGTCATGACCGGTCTCCCGGGAATTTTTCTGTGAGTCAGTGCGAAGCGATATTTTGCGTCGCAGCATTCCGTTCTTGATAAATTGTGCGATGCATATATAGGGCAACCGCACCGCACAATCAAGCCCTATCGCAGGGGCTACCGGCGTTTCCGGTTTCTCTAACGCACGAAAACGAATCACTATGACTGAAATGCGAAAATCAGGTCGCAAACTAGCGATTTTTCCGCAACAAATCAAAGCATAGGCCATTAAGCGGCACTCGGGCTCACCAATTGGCTTCACGTTTCCGTGACCGTCGATCCGCCGGATGCAGAGCCTTGATGCCCTATCAATCCGGATACATGCACATAAAAAGCGGCCTCCAGACCAGACGGCCTCCCACGAACGTCTGCTCGCGGCTCCAGTAGCAATCGTGCGGTCCGCCACTCATCCTGCCGGTACCGCCATAACCCACCGAGTTGCGATCATAAGGGCGCGGCGGATTGGCGTCCGGGTTGAACGGCTCCAGATTATGGCGTGACCAAAATGCATCCGCCGGAGCAGGAACAACCAGCGGAATGGTCATACCCAGCCCCGCAGCAACGACAGCGGCAAAGACTGTGCGCGATTTCGGTTTGTTCATGCGATCCTCTGTTCATGCGATGCGCAGCCTGTGTTCTGGCTGCGGCGATTCCAAGCCACCCAAATCAGATACCCAAGCATACTGCGCCTTCCGACCTGAACGGCTGATTAAGATCAAAATGCAGTTCTCTGGCGGATCGCCGCCGTCAACGTGCCTTCATCGAGATAGTCCAGTTCACCGCCAACCGGCACGCCATGGGCCAGACGGGTGATCTTGACGTCCAGATGGGCTAGCAGATCGATGATATAGTGCGCAGTAGTCTGGCCATCGACCGTGGCGTTGACCGCAATGATGAGTTCCCGGATTTCTCCGGATGCCGCGCGGCCAACGAGCCCGGCCAGATTGAGATCGTCCGGGCCAACGCCATCGAGCGGCGACAGGACACCGCCGAGAACGTGATAGGCGGATTTCACAGCTCCGGAGCGCTCCAGCGCCCAGAGATCCGCGACAGTTTCGACAACCACCAGTGTCGTGCGGTCCCGCTCCGGATTGGCGCAAATGGCGCAAGGATCGCTTGTATCGATATTGCCGCAGGTGGTGCATGTCAGGATGCGGTCTCGCGCTACCTCCATGGCGGCCGCCAAAGGCGTGAGCAATTCCTCACGTTTGGCAATGAGGTGAAGAACGGCGCGCCGGGCCGAACGCGGACCGAGGCCGGGCACCCGCGCCAGTAGTTGCACCAGCCGTTCGATCTCCGGTCCCGATACCTGTCCTGCCATCCGCGCCGATCCAGTCCTTGATGCTGCCGCCCGTTCCTAGCCGAATGGCAGCTTCATGCCCGGCGGAATAGGAAGTCCGGCCGTGACGGACTTCATCTTCTCTTCCATGAGTGCCTCGGCCTTCTTGCGGGCGTCCTCATGAGCGGCGATGATGAGGTCTTCGAGGATTTCGGCATCCTCCTCCTTGAACAGGGACGGATCAATGGCGATACCGCGCATGGCGCCCTTGGCCGTCAGGCGCATCTTGACCATACCGCCGCCTGACTGTCCTTCGACCTCGAGGGTTTCCAGTTCGGCCTGCATCTCCTGCATTTTCGACTGCATTTCCTGGGCTTTCTTCATAAGCCCCATGATGTCCTTCATCGCACTGCTCCGTATCTTGTCCTAATCTTGCATTCAGCGCCACCGGCTTCGCGGCAGCCGGCGGATCGGGTGAATCATGTAACCATGATATCAGTCGAAGAGATCGTCGTCGCCGTCGTCGCCGGTCGAGAACTGATCCTCGAAAGCGACTTCGTCCTGGGCGACATCGGCGGCAAGCGCATCCGGCACAGCGGGTGCAGCCGCGTTGTCCTCGGCCATGCGGACTTCTACGATCTGCGCACCCGGAAACTGCTCCAGCACGCTTTGTACGAGCGGATGCGACTGGACACCGACCATTCGGGCCTGTTCGCGCTCGTCCGATTGTTCCTTCAGGCTCGGTCCGCCCGCCTGATCGGAAATGACGATCTGCCAACGTTCGCCGGTCCATTCGTCCAGCCGGCGCATCAGTTGCTGTGCAATTGCCGGAGAAACACCCTCGACCAGGGAAAACTCGATTCTGCCGTGCTCGAAATGCACGAGCCGGACATCGCGTTCCAGTGCGATCTTGAGTTGGATATCGCGGCGCATCTGGGCCAGGGCGACAACGTCCTCGAAGCGGCTGAGCTGCACACGCGGGGCGGCAGAGGCTTGCGCGCGCGCCGCCGTTGATGGCGCAATGTCTGGCACGGCGCCCAGTCTTTGGCGCGGCGCAACCATAGCGGTAGCTGTCCCCGTAGCCGATGCTGTTGCGCCCATCGCCGCGCGTGCGGACGGACCGCCGCCACCCGGGCCACCGCCGCTGGCGCCCGCCCCCTCGGCGGCCGGCATCGTCTGTAAACGCCGCACCACATCTTCAGGGCTCGGCAGGCCGGAGGCATAGGCTATCCGGATAAGCACCATGTCGGCGGCGGCCAGCGGGCGCGGCGAATCCTTTACATCGAAGACCCCCTTCGCCACGATCTGCCAGACCATCGTCAGGGTCTGCACCGACAGAGATTTGGCAAATGTCTCGCCGCGGCTTCGCTCTTCCTGGCTGATGTCGACATCGTCGGCAGGACCCGGGGCTACCTTCAACCGCGTGACATAGTGGATGTATTCAGCGAGGTTGTTCAACAATAGCAGCGGATCGGCGCCGCGATCGTATTCGCCCTTGAAGATATCGAGCGCAGCGGCAGCATCGCCCTTCATCAGCGCCTCGAACAGATCGACGATACGCAACCGACTGCCGGCGCCGAGCATCTTGACGACATTCTCTCCGCTTACCCGGGTGCGACCCTGTGCGCTGGCATCTTCCATGCTCCCGTGGGCGATGGCCTGGTCGAGCAGGGAGAGGGAATCGCGAACGGATCCTTCAGCCGCACGGGAGATCAGGGCCAGCGCTTCCGGATCAATGTCGACATTTTCCTTCTCACACAGACCGGCAAGATGCTTCGCGATAAGCCCGGAATCTACGCGCCGCAGGTCGAAACGCTGGCAACGCGAGCGCACGGTAACCGGAATCTTGTCGCTCTCGGTGGTCGCAAAAATGAAGCGGACGTGTTCGGGGGGTTCTTCCAGTGTTTTCAGCAGCGCGTTGAAGGCGCTGTTGGAGAGCATGTGCACTTCGTCGATAATATAGACCTTGCAGCGCGCCATGACCGGGCGGTAGCGCACGCTCTCGATGATCTCGCGCACATCGCCAACGCCGGTATGGGAGGCGGCGTCCATTTCGATCACATCGACGTGGCGGGATTCGATGATCGCCTGGCAGTGCACACCAAGCTCCGGCATGTCGATGGTCGGGCGATCTATCGCTGGCTGTCCGTCCCTGGCCGGAAGTTCATAGTTGAAGGCGCGGGCGAGAATGCGCGCCGTCGTCGTCTTGCCGACGCCGCGCACGCCTGTCAGCAGATAGGCCTGATGAATTCGATTGAGTTCGAACGCATTGGTCAGCGTTCGAACGAGAACGTCCTGTCCGATCAGGTCGTCGAAAGACGATGGACGATACTTTCGGGCAAGAACCAGATAGCCGGAATTTGATGAATCCGCGGCGGCAGCGGCATCTGCGGGCGCATCGGGGGTGGTGCCGTCTGTTGTGCCGTTCTGCATCGCCTGCTTGAGCCATGGTATTCGGCTTGAGCCGTTCTTATCCGGCGACGCTGCACCCGAAACCGGAACGTTTACGGGCGAGGTGGAAACCGGTCCGCGTTCCGAACGCATCGCCGCCCTTCGAGAACCGAAGCTCCTGAACTTGTGGCGCTTGCTGGCGTCCGGGTGGGAGGCTGGACAGAGACCCGCCCTGTCTCGTTAGGGCTGCTTCCTTCCGGACCTGACCCGGTTGGCGAGTGGAACGTCCAACGCCAACCTCCCGCAGGCTATTTGGAACATCGGCGGCGGAAATGCAAGGGTCCGGCGGGCCGAACCCGCCTGGAGTGTTCGAATCCGATATCAAACCGGGCACAAAGCACCGTCATTTGTAAACGTGCCAGTGATCGTCCGGCAAAACGAGGGTTGCCGGATGGCCGACATCCAGCCGCGATTCCCCTTCCAGCCGCGCCATCAGGATGGAATCGCCGATTTCCAGTTCGTAGAGGACGGCATCGCCCAGATAGGTGCGGCTCTTGATTGTGGCCGTGGGATCGGCGGCCCCGGCGCCCGCCGCGGGGGCAAGCCCGACATGCTGCGGTCTGATTGCCAGCGTAACAGCATCGCCCGCGCTGCTCCCTTCCGGCAGGTCGACCGCCCGTTCGCCAAGCACCGAACCGACTTTGCCGGATGCAAGAACCTCTCCCTTGATAAAATTCATTTCGCCGACGAACTCGGCAACGAACCGGTTCGGCGGGCGCGAATAAACCTCTTCCGGCGTACCGATCTGCTGGATGACGCCCTCGCTCATGACGCAGATCTTGTCGCCGAGGGCCAGAGCCTCGGCCTGATCGTGGGTCACATAGAGCGTCGTCACGCCAACCGTATCGGCGATCTTCTTCAGTTCGATGCGCATCTCCTCGCGCAGACGCGCATCCAGATTACTGA
>JAPOIA010000012.1 GCA_029979185.1 Alphaproteobacteria bacterium
GTGCAAGATGACTAAAACGGCGGTGCGGATTGTCCGCGCCGCCGTTTTCATGTCATATCGGATGATCCCAATACTGTTCCCGGAGCCGAGCCGCCCGGAGTGGAGAAAAGCACATGTCGCAAAACGATCCGGCAACATCGGGTGACAGCATGACCGGCGCGCAGAGCCTGCTGGAGACGCTGCTCGCTTGCGGTGTCGAGGCCTGCTTCGCCAATCCCGGTACATCGGAACTGCATCTGGTCGGCGCCTTGCAGCACGACACGCGCATGCGCTCGGTGCTATGCCTGTTCGAGGGTGTTGCGACCGGTGCTGCCGATGGCTATGCGCGCATAGCCGGCAAGCCGGCGGCGACCCTGTTGCACCTTGGTCCCGGCCTCTCCAACGGTTGGGCCAATCTGCACAATGCCAAGCGCGCCACCGTACCGGTGGTCAATATCGTCGGCGATCACGCAACCTGGCACCTGCCGCTTGGTGCGTCCCTGACTTCCGACCTCGAAGGTCTTTCCAATTCCATTTCCGACTGGACGAAATATTCCGCTTCGACCGCCGATATCGCCGCAGACGTGACGCAGGCGGTGCAGGCAGCGACGGCCAATGGCGGCCAGATTGCAACGCTCGTTCTGCCCGCCGATACGACATGGTCGCCGGGCGGCTCTGTCGGCAAGCCGTTGCCTCCGTTGCCACGTAACCGGATCCCGGACAGCGCTATCGGCAAGGCGGCCGATATCCTGAAGTCCGGCAGGCGCGTCGCCATTCTCACGACGGGTGACGGGATGGAGGGCAGGGGCCGCGAGGCCTGTACCCGCATTGCCGCCAAGACGGGCGCGGCCATGTTCTGCCAGGGCCTCAACCGGCACATGGAGCGCGGCGCAGGGCGCATGGCCTTCCGCCGTCTGTCCGCCTGGGGGCAGGAGACGATCGAGGTCCTCAGCGATTACGACGACCTGATTATCGTGGGAACCGGCCGTCCCGTCCTGTCCTTCGCACATCCGACCTTCAAGAGCGTGCTGATTCCCGAAGGCATGAACGTCCTTCAACTGGCGGAGCCGCAGGACGATGTTGCTGGCGCATTGGAGGCCTTGGCGGAGGCCGTGGGCGCGGGCGCCGGTACGGATGTCTCATCCGTGCTCGTCGAGCGCAAGGAATACGACCTGGGGACAGGCAAGCTGAATGCCGAAGTCATCGGCCGGGCGATCAACCGGTTCATGCCGGAAAATGCGATCATCTCCGATGAATCCGGGACAGCCGGTGGCGGTCATT
Organism: Alphaproteobacteria bacterium; assembly: GCA_029979185.1. Taxonomy (GTDB): domain Bacteria; phylum Pseudomonadota; class Alphaproteobacteria; order Rhizobiales; family Beijerinckiaceae; genus Terripilifer. Next base: position 1,261 of record JAPOIA010000012.1, read on the forward strand.
TCCCGTTCACCGCACATGCCGCGCCGCACGATGCCCTGTTCCTGACCGGCGGCTCCATCGGTCAGGGCTTGCCCGTGGCGCTCGGTGCTGCGATTGCTGCGCCGGACCGCAAGGTCATCTGTCTGGAAGCTGACGGGTCGGGCATGTACACGCTGCAGGCCTTATGGAGCATGGCGCGCGAAAAGTGCGACGTGACCACCGTCATATGTTCTAACCGCACCTACGGCATCCTGATGCGCTCGGTCGGCATGTACAACATTCCCGGCCTGCCAAACACGGTGCCGCAATTGTTCGACCTATCCAACCCTGATCTCAACTGGGCGAAGATAGCCGAAGGCATGGGCGTCGAAGGCCATGTCTGCACCACGGCCGAAGACTTCAACCGGATCTTTGAAGATTGCATGAAGCGCAAGGGGCCGCATCTGATCGAGGCCGTCGTCTAGGCGCTGCTGCGGGAGTGGGCGTTACCATGGGGATTGAAACGCAGCGCTCAACTGAATTGCTGATCCGCAACGCCGATGTAGCCGTCACCATGGACGGCAGCCGGCGTGAAATACGTCATTGCGACATCCACTGCCGCGATGGCGTCATTGCCGCAATAGGTCCGGGGCTCGATGTTCCGGGGGCGGATGTGGTCGATGCGCGTGGCTGCGTCGTAACGCCCGGCCTCGTCAACACCCATCACCACCTGTTCCAGACGCTGACGCGCGCCGTGCCCGGCGGGCAGGACGCTCTGCTTTTCGGCTGGCTGCAGACGCTGTATCCGATCTGGAGCCGCATGCGGCCGGATGCGTTCTTCGTCTCGGCACAACTGGGACTTGCCGAACTGGCGCTCTCCGGCTGCACCATGAGTTCCGATCACCTGTACCTGTTTCCCAATGGTGCGCGGCTCGACGACAGCATCGAAGCAGCGCGCACCATCGGTTTGCGCTTTCATGCTACCCGCGGTTCCATGAGCATTGGTGAAAGCGACGGAGGCCTGCCTCCGGATTCGCTCGTGGAGAATGAAGAGGCAATCCTCGAGGATTCCGTTCGCGTCATCGACGCTTTTCACGATGCGTCAGAAGGGGCGATGGTCCGTGTCGGTCTCGCGCCCTGTTCGCCGTTTTCGGTCAGCCGCGACCTGATGCGCCAGTCTGCACTGCTGGCGCGCGACAAGAAGGTGATGCTGCATACCCATCTCGCCGAGAATGACGAGGATGTCTCCTATTCCCTGGAGCGTTTCAAATGCCTGCCGGGGCAATATGCCGAAGACCTAGGCTGGGTTGGAAACGATGTCTGGCATGCCCATTGCGTCAAGCTGAACGAGCGGGAAATCGGCATGTTCGCACGCACCTCTACGGGCGTTGCACATTGCCCCTGTTCCAATTGCCGGCTTGGTTCCGGCATTGCGCCCGTTCGCGCCATGCGCGATGCCGGAGTGAACGTCGGGCTCGGCGTCGATGGCTCGGCATCCAACGATTCCAGCCATATGCTGAGCGAAGCGCGTCAGGCCCTGCTGCTGCAGCGGGTGCAGAACGGCGCCGATGCCATGAGCGCCCGCGAAGTGCTGGAAATCGCGACGCTCGGCGGCGCGCAGGTGCTCGGCCGCAGCGAATGCGGCGTTCTTGAGCCCGGCAAGCGAGCCGACCTTGCGATCTGGGACATGAGCGGGATCGAGGCTGCCGGCAACTGGGATCCGGTCGCAGCTCTTGTGCTGTGCGGTCCGTTTCCGGCGCGTGATGTCTTCATCGATGGTCGGCCCGTGGTGCGCGACCGCCGTCTCGTATCCGCCGATATGACTGAAATTGCAGCGCGTGCCCGTACAATTGCCGCCGGATTGCGCGAATAATGGGCAATAACGTCGTATTTATTTTCAAAATTGATTTGATAGTTCATCGGGCAGGTGTAGCGTTCTTAAAATGCCGTTGGCGGATAAGCTGATCTCCGCCATCGCCGTTTCCAGCATGGCGCATGGTTGGCCAGATTGTTGGCTGGTCAGATTGTTGAAATGGCCCTGATGTTGCTTGCAGGAAACCGGTAGTTCCGGCGAATACGAAAGCGGTGCGAATGACCGACCGGCTGACATTTGTGCTGAACGGCAAGCGCGAGACGGTGGAAAACCTGCCGCTCACGACGACACTCCTCAACTATCTGCGTCGTCACAAACGTCTCACCGGATCGAAGGAAGGCTGCGCCGAAGGCGATTGCGGCGCATGCACCGTTGTCGTTGGCGAGCGCATTGATGGCGGGGTGCATTATCGGCCGGTGAATGCCTGTATCCAGTTCATGCCAATGCTGCACGGCAGGGCTGTCGTAACCGTCGATGCGCTTGCCGGACCCGATGGCGCCTTGCATCCCGCGCAACGGGCGATTGTCGACCGGCATGGGTCGCAGTGCGGTTTCTGTACGCCGGGTTTTGTGATGTCGCTCTATGCGATGGGATTCTCACGGGCCCCGGCGGATAAATTTTACATTGCCGATGCGCTGGCTGGAAATCTCTGCCGCTGCACAGGCTATGGCCCGCTGATCGCAGCGGCTGAAGATGCAGCTGTCACCGCACGTCCGGAATGGGATAAGCAGCGCATGGCGATGGAGAGCGCCCTGCTGGCGGAATTTGCCGGCAGCGGCGCGGCCCTGGAATTCTCCTGTGGGGAACAGAAAGTATTTGTTCCCTTCAATAGCGATCAATTGGCAGCGCTTTACCAGGAGCATGCCGATGCTGTGCTCGTTGCCGGTGCGACAGATGTCGGCCTGTGGGTGACAAAGCAGCATCGCAATCTTCCGAAGATGATCATGATCGGCAATGTCCGCGATTTGCGCGACGTGCGCGTCGATGCCGGCATGCTGCGGATTGGCGCCGCTGCGACCTATGCGGATGCCTCGGCAGCCATCGCGCAGGCTGCCCCGGATTTTGGCGAACTCGTCCGCCGTATCGGCGCAACGCAGGTAAGGGCGGCGGGAACGATCGGCGGCAACATCGCCAATGGCTCGCCGATCGGCGATACGCCGCCAGCTCTTATTGCGCTTGGTGCTACTCTGGTCCTGCGCAAAGGCGAAAGCCGCCGCCGCATGCCGCTGGAGGACTTCTTCCTCGCCTATGGCAAGCAGGACCGGCAGCCGGGAGAATTTATCGAGGCCGTCGAAATTCCGCTGCCGGACGATCCGCACCGCTTGCGCTGCTACAAGATTTCCAAGCGCTTCGATCAGGATATTTCCGCCCTTTGCGGCTGTTTCAATATCACGGTGGCCGATGGCATTGTGGCGGACGTGCGCATCGCCTTCGGAGGTATGGCGGCTACGCCGAAACGGGCGAGCCATGTGGAAGCGTCCTTGACCGGCAAGCCGTGGCGCCATGAAACCATTGAGGCTGCGCTACCGGCATTCGAGAATGATTTCACACCATTGACCGATATGCGCGCTTCTGCCGCCTATCGTTTGCAGGCGGCAAAGAACCTGCTGCGCAAGTATTTTATCGAGCGCAGTGAAACGCAAACGGCAACCCGTCTTGCCGGCCGCGCTGTGGAGGCCCTATGAGCGCTCCCTCCACCAACGCGAATGCGAACCGGCCAGCCGCCATTTCAGGTGCCGCTGGACAGAGCCGGCGGCACGATAGTGCCCACAAGCATGTGACCGGGCAGGCGCCCTATGTCGACGACATTCCCGAGCCGCCGGGCACGCTGCATGTCTTCATTGCCCAAAGCAAGGTTGCGCATGCAGCGATCCGTGGGCTCGATGTGTCTGCCGTGCGCGCAGCGCCGGGCGTGATCGCCGTGCTGACTGCGCAGGATGTTCCGGGCGTCAACGATGTCAGCCCTGTCGCCGGTGACGATCCGTTGTTCGCAAGCGATGTCATCGAATATTGGGGCCAGTCGTTGTTTGCCGTTGCCGCCGAAACGCAGGAACAGGCCAGGGCTGCGGCGGCCCTTGTGGTGCTTGATCTGGAAGAGCGGCCGGCCATCATCACAATTGACGAAGCGATGGAAGCGCAGTCGCTTCTGCAGGCTCCCTATGTGATGGTGCGCGGAGATGCGGAAAGTGCCATTGCAGCCGCGCCGCAGCATCTTGATGGTCGCATCTATATCGGCGGGCAGGAGCATTTCTATCTCGAGGGGCAGGCGGCGCTGGCCATCCCGGGTGAGGATGAAGACGTAACGGTCATTTCCTCGACCCAGCATCCGTCCGAGATACAGCACAAGGTGGCGGGTGTTCTCGGTATCTCCAACCATGCCGTGACCATCGAGGTGCGGCGCATGGGCGGCGGATTCGGCGGCAAGGAAAGCCAGGGTAACCTGCCGGCCTGCGCCGCGGCGCTGGCGGCGAAAGTCACGGGCCGTCCCGCCAAGGTCGTTTACGACCGCGACGACGACATGATGATCACCGGCAAGCGTCATGACTTCCGCATCGACTATCGCGTCGGCTTCGACGATGAAGGCCGCATATTGGGAATTGAATTCGATCAGGCGCTGCGTTGCGGCATGTCCTTCGACCTGTCGGAGCCGATCGCCGACCGGGCCATGTTCCACGCCGATAACTGCTATTTCCTGCCGGATGTGACGATAACCTCCTATCGTTGCAAGACGCATACGCAATCGAATACCGCCTTCCGCGGTTTTGGCGGACCGCAGGGCATGGTCGCCATGGAGCGGGTGATCGACCATATCGCATCGTCCCTCGGCAAGGATCCGCTCGATATACGCAAGGTCAATTTATACGACCACAAGGATGAAATAGGTGCGCGCAATATCACGCCGTTCCATATGGAGGTTGAGGATTGCATCATCCAGGACATTGTCGATGAACTTGCGGCGTCGTCGGACTATCGAAAACGGCGGCAGAACATCGCGCAGTGGAACGCAACCAGCCCGGTCATCAAGCTCGGTATCGCGCTGACACCGGTAAAATTCGGCATATCCTTCACCAACACATTCCTCAATCAGGCCGGCGCTTTGGTGCATGTCTATAATGATGGATCCATCGGCTTGAATCACGGCGGCACCGAGATGGGGCAGGGCCTGTTCACCAAAGTCGCGCAGGTCGTGGCGCGGGAATTTCAGGTCGACCTTTCGCGCGTCAAGATTACCGCGACCACTACCGGCAAGGTTCCCAACACATCGGCGACAGCGGCGTCTTCCGGTTCCGATCTCAACGGCATGGCGGCGGCCGATGCGGCGCGCAAGATAAGGCGGCGGATGAGCGAATTTCTTGCAGGCCGCTACCAGACCGAACTGTCGCAGATCCAGTTTTTGCCGGGGCGCATTCGCGTCGGGGAAGAAGAGATAACTTTCGAGGACGCGGTCTGGCAGGCCTATACGGCGCGCGTGCCGCTTTCCGCGACGGGCTTCTATGCAACGCCGAAAATCCACTGGGACAAGGCGCAGGCGCGCGGCCGTCCGTTTCTGTATTATGCATATGGCGCAGCGGTAACCGAAGCAGCGATCGATACGCTGACCGGAGAAAATCGGCTCCTGCGCGTCGATATTCTGCACGATGTCGGCAAGTCGCTGAACCCGGATATCGATCTGGGCCAGATTGAGGGCGGCTACGTGCAGGGCGCTGGCTGGCTGACAACAGAGGAACTGGTCTGGAATGCCGACGGCCAGCTCACCACCCATGCCCCTTCGACGTACAAGATTCCCGCCTGTTCCGACCGGGCGCAGGACATGCGCATTGAGATTTTTCAGCGCGGCGAGAATGTCGAGGATACGATCTATAAGTCGAAGGCTGTCGGTGAGCCGCCTTTGATGCTGGGGATATCCGCATTCATGGCAATTTCCGACGCCATTGCCGCAGCCGGAGGCGCTTATCCCGCACTGGACACGCCCGCGACGCCAGAGCGCGTCCTGTTCGCGGTGGAGCGCCTGCGCACGGGGAGTGATGGGCAATGACCGGTCTTTGTCTTCCCGGCGCATTCGACTCGCATCGCCCGGCGGTGCGCATTGTCGTTGCGGCGGTCGAAGGTTCGGCTCCGCGTGAAACCGGTGCGGCCATGTGGGTCAGTGAAACGGAGGCAGACGGCACCATCGGTGGTGGCCGGCTGGAATTTGAAGCCATCGCCCATGCACGCGCGATGCTGAAGAGCGATCCTGAGAATACCGCATGGCGGCGCGATCTTCGAAGCTGGCCGCTTGGTCCTTCGCTGGGCCAGTGCTGCGGCGGCGCGGTCCGCGTGTTGTTCGAACTTTACGGCGAGGCCGAGCGTCTTGCGGCAAAGGCGCTTGCGGAAACTGCTGCATCCGGCGGGCTCGTGCTGCACCCGCTCGCATCGGGTGATCCGCCTGTCGTCCTGCAAAGCCGGCAACAGGCGCGGGCGCTGGATTTGCCGCTGGCGCGCATCGTCTCCGACATGCTAAGCGGAGCAAGCCCGCCATTGCCGGCGCTTGCGGCTGTCAAGGATGGCCGTCGCGGTTGCTATATCGAGCCTGTAAAGCCCAGACGCATTCCCCTGTTTGTCTATGGCGCCGGCCATGTGGGGCGGGCAATCGTGAAACTGGCGGCCGATCTTGATTTCGATATCTGGTGGGTCGACACGCATGCGGACAGGTTTCCCGATGTCGTGCCCGAAGGCGTCACAAGGACACCGGCGGCGCAGCCGGAAAAAATTGCCGCCGCCGCGCCTGCCGGGGCCTTCCATCTTGTGCTGACCTATTCCCATGCACTCGACCTGGCGATTTGCCAGGCTCTGCTTGCCACGGCGGATTGCGGATTTGCAGGCCTTATAGGCTCGCAGACGAAACGCACACGTTTTTTGCGCCGATTGGAAGCCTCCGGGATTGCTTCGCAGGCGCTAACGCGCTTGACTTGCCCTATTGGCATAGGGAATTTGCGGGGCAAGGAACCGGCCACAATCGCCGTTGCCGTTGCCGCACAATTGATTGCGGTGCGCGAGCAGCAGCAACAACAGAAATACAACCGGCAGACGGGGCTAGATGGAAAAGACAAGCGAATATCTGCTTGAATTGAAAGGCTTGACCAAGACCTTTCCAGGCGTTGTCGCCAGCGACAACGTCTCTTTTCAGGTCGGTCATGGTGAAATCCACGCCCTGCTCGGCGAGAATGGTGCGGGCAAGTCGACTCTGGTGAAGATGATCTACGGCGTGCTGCAGCCCGACGGCGGGGTCATGCATTTGCATGGGGAAACCTATGCGCCCGCCAATCCCTCCGCTGCCCGCGCCCATGGCCTTGGCATGGTGTTCCAGCATTTCCTTTTATTTGACGCCCTGACTGTCATCGAGAATATCGAACTGGGAATAGCGCCCGAACTTGCGAAAGGCGATCTGCGCAGCCGTATCGTCGAAGTCTCCGAATTCTACGGTCTCAAACTCGATCCCGACCGGCTGGTTGGAGAACTGTCCGTCGGCCAGCGCCAGCGTGTCGAAATCGTCCGCTGTCTGTTGCAGAACCCGCGGCTGATCATCATGGATGAGCCAACCTCTGTCCTGACCCCGCAGGAGGTGGAGGTTCTGTTCCGTACCCTGCGCCAGCTTGCCAGCGAAGGCTGTTCTATTCTTTATATTTCGCACAAGCTGGAAGAGATACGCGCGCTGTGCCACAAGGCCACGGTGTTGCGCGGCGGCAAGGTCGTTGCCGCATGCACACCGGCGGAGGAATCCGCAAAGAGCCTCGCCGAGATGATGATTGGCGACGTGCTTGTTCCTGCCAAACGTACTGAAACCATGATCGGCGCCGAGCGTCTGCGCGTCGACAAGGTAAGCCTGCCCAGCACCCATCAGTTCGGTGTGAGTCTGAAGGATGTCTCGCTGTCTGTCCGCGGCGGTGAAATTCTCGGCATCGCCGGGGTCGCCGGTAACGGTCAGGAAGAACTGATGGAATTCCTGATCGGCGAAAGGCTGACGCGCCGTGCCGACGCTATCGTGATCGGCGGCGTCGAAGCCGGACGCAAGGGTCCCGATGCGCGCCGCGCTCTCGGGCTGTGCCCGGTGCCGGAAGAGCGGCTCGGGCACGCTGCGGTGCCGGGTATGTCGCTGGTAGAGAACACCATCCTGTCGGCGCGCGTGCGCAAGCAGCTGGCTGGTTCGGGCATAATTGATTACGCCAGGACCCGGGAATTCATGCAGGAGATCATTTCCGGTTTCGATGTGCGCACCGCCGGGATGGACCACGCTGCGCGCAGCCTGTCCGGCGGCAATCTGCAGAAATTCATCATGGGGAGGGAGATTCTGCAGGCGCCTTCCGTGCTGATCGCCTGCCAGCCGACATGGGGTGTCGATGCAGGTGCAGCCGCTGCCATCCACAACGCCCTGATAGATCTTACGAAGAATGGCGCTGCGATAGTGGTGATCTCGCAGGATCTCGACGAGCTGATGGCTATTTCCGACCGCATCGCCGTCATCGCCAACGGCGCGCTTAGCGATCCCGAACCCGTGGCCGAGGTAACGATAGAATCCATCGGTCGAAAGATGGGCGGCCCCTCAAGCGTGGAGCACGCCGATGTTCCGCATTGAGCCGCGCAAGGAGCCCTCGACCCTGATGCTCTATGCGACGCCGCTGATCGCGGTGGCGCTGACGATCCTGTCGGGCTTCGTCCTTTTCACCCTGCTCGGCAAGGACCCGGTCAGGGCGACCCTGCTGATATTCTACAAGCCGCTTACCAGTTTCTATTCGCTGTCCGAACTGATCGTGAAGGCGACGCCGCTGATATTGATTGGCGCGGGGCTGGCGCTGTGTTTCCGCGCCAATATCTGGAACATCGGCGCGGAAGGCCAGTTCACCATGGGCGCGGTCGCAGGCGGAGCGATGGCGCTCTTTCTGTTCGAGGTCGAGGGGTTCTGGGTCTTGCCGTCGATCTGGATTGCAGGCGCGCTGGGTGGCATGTTGTGGGCGGCTATTCCCGCTTTGCTGCGAAACCGTTTCAACGCCAATGAAATTCTCACCAGTCTCATGCTGGTGTATGTCGCGTCATTGCTGCTGAGCGTGCTGGTGCATGGTCTCCTGCGCGATCCGCAGGGGCAGAACTTTCCCGAAAGCCGCCTGTTCCATGATGCCGCGCTGATGCCGATCCTGCTGCCGGGCACGCGCGCGCATGTCGGGTTCGCCGTAGCCTTGCTGGCCGTGCTGCTGACATGGGCGCTGATGCGCTGGCATGTGATTGGTTTCCAGATCAAGGTTGCCGGTCAGGCGCCGCGCGCTGCGCGCTTCGCCGGTTTTTCCGGCAAGAAGATCGTCTGGTTCACGTTTCTTGTATCGGGCGGCCTGGCCGGGCTTGCCGGCGTGTTCGAGGCGACAGGCCCGGTCGGCCAGCTCGTTCCGGCCCTGCCGGTCGGATACGGTTTCACCGCGATCATCGTTGCTTTTCTTGGCCGCCTGCATCCGGTTGGCATTCTGCTGGCCGGTCTCCTGCTTGCGCTCACCTATATCGGCGGGGAAGGCGCCCAGATTGCCATGAGCCTGCCCGCTGCGACCATCCAGGTGTTCCAGGGAATGCTGCTGTTCTACCTGCTCGCGACCGACATTTTCGTGAACTATCGCTTTCGTCCCGCACCTATGAAAACCGCCCCGCCGTCAACGCCTGCCAGCCCGACTGCACAATAGGGAGCCAGGATTTTGGATCTTGTTGCCAATATATTGATCGGCGTCATCATCGCAGCGACCCCGTTGGTGTTTGCCGCCATCGGGGAGCTGGTAGTGGAAAAGTCCGGCGTGCTGAATCTCGGCGTCGAAGGCATGATGATCATCGGCGCGATTGCCGCTTTTGCAACGACGATCGAGACCGGTAGCATATTGGGCGGGATCGTTGCAGCGATCATTTGCGGGGCGCTGATGGCCCTGCTGTTCGCATTCCTGACGCAAACGCTTCTCGCCAACCAGGTTGCCACGGGGCTTGCGCTGACCCTGTTCGGCCTTGGGCTTGCGGCGCTGATCGGGCAGGGCTATTCGGGCAAGTCCGCGCCGCCGTTCCCCAAGCTCCATATCCCGGGGTTAAGCGATTTGCCGGTCGTTGGCCCGCTGCTGTTCGGTCACGATTTTCTTGTCTATCTGTCGTTTGCGCTGGGTATCGGCGTTGCATGGTTTCTCAATCGCACGCGCGCCGGCCTCATTGTTCGCGCAATCGGCGAAAATCACGATGCAGCCCATGCGATCGGCTATCCTGTCGTTCTGATCCGCTATGCTACGATCATGTTCGGCGGCGCATGTGCAGCGGTGGGCGGTGCATATCTGTCCATTGTGCAGACGCCGCTGTGGGTCGAAAACATGACTGCCGGACGCGGCTGGATCGCGCTGGCGCTCGTGGTCTTTGCAACATGGTTGCCGGGCCGCCTGTATCTGGGCGCCTATCTGTTTGGCGGTATAACTATCGTCCAATTGCACAGCCAGGCGCTTGGCCTGAAGGTGGAGCCGCAATTGCTGGCGATGTTGCCGTATCTGGCTACCATAGTCGTGCTGGTAATAATATCCGCAGACCGGACGAGAGCGCGGCTGAATGCGCCAGCGAGTCTTGGTCAGACGTTTTTCGCATCGCACTGAATAGAGGAAAGGGCCCCGCCGGGGTCCAAGAGATGAAGAGAGTGAAGGAGAACAGATATGAAATCATTGGGATTGAAATTCGCGATTGCCGGTGCTGCCGCCGCATTCGCGCTGGGCATGGGCATTGCCCAGGCCGCGGACAAGACGAAGGTCGGCTTTGTCTATGTTGGCCCGATTGGCGATCACGGCTGGTCCTATCAGCATCATCAGGGACTGCTGGCGCTGAAGAAGGAGTTCGGCGACAAGATCGAAACGACCCATGTGGAGAAAGTGTCCGAAGGCCCGGATGCCGAGCGCGTCATCCGCCAGCTTGCGCAGCAGGGTCACAAGATCATTTTCACCACGTCCTTTGGATACATGAATCCGACCATCAAGGTAGCCAAGCGTTTTCCGAATGTCTATTTCGAGCACGCGACAGGCTTCAAGCGCGCCAAGAATGTGGCGACCTATAACGGCCGCTTCTATCAGGGCCGCTATGTCGCGGGCATCATCGCCGGCAAGATGACAAAGACCAATACCATTGGCTACATCGCCTCGTTCCCGATTCCCGAAGTGGTGATGGGCATCAACGCAACCTATCTCGGCGCCAAGTCGGTAAACCCCAACATCAAGATGAAGATCATCTGGGTCAGCACCTGGTTCGATCCGGGCAAGGAAACCGATGCCGCCAAGGCGCTCGCCGATCAGGGCGCCGATGTGTTGTTCCAGCATACCGACTCGCCGGCGCCAATGAAGCTGGCGGAACAGCGCGGCATCTGGGCGGTTGGCCAGGCGTCCGACATGAAGGCCTTCGGCCCCAATGCGCAGCTGACAGCGCTGATCGACGACTGGAACCCCTATTACATCCGCCGCGTTCGCGAAGCGATGAACGGAACATGGAAATCGACCGACGTCTGGGGCGGCCTCAAGGAAGGCATGCTGAAGATGGCCGCCTGGAACAAGAAGATTCCTGCCGATGTGGTGAAGCTGGCGGAAGCCGCGCGTGACGGAATCATTTCCGGCAAGTTGCATCCCTTCACCGGCCCGCTAAAAAAGCAGGACGGCACCTTGTTCCTCAAGGCCGGCGAAAAGATTTCCGACAAGGCCCTGTCCGCAATGAACTTCTACGTCGAGGGCGTGGAAGGCTCGCTGCCGAAGTAAGCTGAGTATTTCGGGCCTGCCGTACAGGAGGCTCCAATGAAAGGAAACGGCGGCGTTTGCCGCCGTTTTCATGCACAGGGATTTTAAGCCAAAATGACGACGAGCGATCCATCTGCTTTCATCGTTCGGGGACAGGTCTTGTCATTCCGCGATGATCCCTTCGCCGCCGGGAGCGATGCGGCGACTGCTTATCAAAGCGACGGCGCATTCGTTGTCGAAGGCGGAAAGATTTCGGTAGCGGGGCCTGCACAGGACATTCTGGCCTCGCACCCCCAATTGCCGGTGGAGCGTTACACGGATGACCTGATCATGGCCGGCTTTGTCGATAGCCATGTTCACTATCCCCAGTATGAAGTGATCGCCTCCTATGCCGGCGATCTTCTGGAATGGCTGGATAATTACACGTTTCCTTTCGAAGCGCGGTTCGCCGATCGAGAATATGCGCGCAAGATTGCCGATCTGTTTCTCGACCGATGCCTTGCCAATGGAACGACCAGCGCCTCCGTCTATGCGACGGTTCACCCCCAATCGGCCGGGACTTTTTTTGCTGCCGCCGAAGCGCGGGGGCTGTGCATGACGGCCGGCAAGGTGATGATGGATCGCAATGCGCCGGACAATCTGCGCGACACGGCGCAATCGTCCTACGACGACTCGAAAGCCCTGATGGAAGAATGGCATGGCAGGGGGCGGCTGCAATATGCCATCACACCGCGCTTTGCGATTACGTCCACGCCCGAACAGCTCGAGGCAGCGGGTACATTGTGGCGCGAGTATCCTTCCGCACTGATGCAGACGCATATCGACGAAAGTCGGAACGAAATCGCCGAAGTACGGCGGCTCTTTCCTGATGCGCGCGATTATCTTGATGTATATGAGCGTTTCGGTCTTGCAGGGCCGGGATCGAATTTCGGCCATGCGATCCATCTGACGGAACGTGAGCGGGATGCATTTGCGGCCACCGGATCCGGCATTTCCCATTGCCCGACGTCAAACATGTTTCTCGGGTCGGGCCTGATGGATCTGGGCCAGCTGCGCGGCGGTGCAAATCCGGTGGCGCTAGGTCTTGCCACCGATATCGGCGGCGGCTCCAGCCTGTCCATGTTCCGCACGATGAAGGCGGCCTATGAAGTCGCGCGGCTGTGTGGCTATGGTCTGCATCCGACACACGCATATTATCTGGCAACGCTCGGAGGGGCGCAGTTGCTGCGGCAGGCCGATCACATCGGCAATATAGCTGCCGGATACGACGCCGATTTCATTGTTGTCGACCTCCGGTCGACACCGGAAATTGCCAACCGCATGGAACATCTCAGCGATCTGGCTGAAATGCTCTTCGTGCAGATGATGCTGGCGGACGACCGCGCCATTCGCGCAACCTACGTAGCCGGCCGGAAGCTCTACCAGCGGTCAGGCGCGCACGAGCATTGATTTGCGCCACTGTCCGGAACACCGTTCAAAATCTGTTGCAAATCCATCGGTGCGCCGTGCTACTGTGCGGACATGTGGAAACCTGAAGAAAAAATTCGCTGGACGCCGGAAATCGGCCATCTCCCCGATACTGAAGAACGGGCTGCATCGCTGCTGTTTTCGCCGCTCGATGCAGGCCGCCTGCATCTGCGTAACCGGACATGGGTGCCCGCCATGGTGCCCTGGCGCGCAACGGAAGAGGGATTCGTTACCCCCGCCGTGCTTGACTGGTACGGCCGCTTTGCGCGGGGCAAGCCAGCAGCTATCGTGGTCGAGGCAACAGGCATTCGCGACGTGCCGTCCGGTCCGCTTCTGCGCATCGGGCACGACCGTTTCGTTGCTGGTCTGCGCGACCTTGTCGCGCGTGTACGCGAGGAAAGCGGGGGCGAGACGAAGCTTTTCATCCAGCTGATCGATTTTCTCGCCATCCGCCGCCGGCCCGAGCGGCAGAAATTTCTGAACCGTTTTCTTGCGATAACCGATGCCCATCGCAAGGCGCTGGCGATGCCTGGCGCCGATGACGAATCCGTTCGTGCTGCGCTCATCGATCTGCCGGACGCCGGATTGCAGAAAGTCCTGGATGAACGCGAATACGAATCGCTCGCCATGGGCTACCGCGAACGGGTGACCGATACGCATTTGCCACATATCGCGGAACTTCCGGCTGTCCTGCCGGGACTGTTCGCTGCGGCGGCGCAACGTGCCGTTGAAGCCGGATTCGATGGCGTCGAATTGCACTATGCGCACGCCTATACCATGGCCAGCTTTCTGTCCGCCGCCAACACCCGCACCGATGGCTTTGGCGGCTCGCGCGAGAACCGTGTTCGCCTGCCGCTGGAAGTGTTCGCGGCGGTGCGCAAGGCCGTGCCGGATGATGCGGTCGTAGGTGCGCGCTTCCTGGCCGATGAAATCGTGGCTGGTGGGAGCGGCGTCGAAGATGCCTGTTATTTCGGTGCTGAATTCGCGCGCGTCGGCATGGATTTCCTGTCCCTGTCGCGTGGCGGCAAGTTCGACGATGCCAAGCAGCCGAAAGTCGGCGGCGCAGCCTATCCCTATACCGGGCCGAGCGGCTACGAATGTATGCCGCAATATATTTCCGATGCGCGCGGACCGTTCGGGCGCAATTTTGCCGCCACCAAAGCCATTCGCAAGGCGGTTCGGGAGGCTGGCTACCAGACGCCTGTTATTGGCGCGGGGGGCGTGCACAACTACGAGATGGCCGAGGCGATGCTCCGCGATGGGGTGGCGGATGTCGCCGCGTCGGCCCGGCAGTTTCTCGCCGATCCCGACTGGACGCTGAAACTGGAAACCGGACACGGCGCGGACATCCGCCTTTGCGAATTTACCAACTACTGCGAGGGACTGGACCAGAACCACAAGCAGGTGACCTGCAAGCTGTGGGACAGGGTGCAGCTGGATGAGCCCGGCATATTGAAATCGAGCGATGGCAAGCGGCGTCTGACCGCTCCGGACTGGAAGCCGCAATGACCGGAGACGCAAGTCCGCAGCTGGACCGGTTTGTACACGACCGCCTGCCGCCGCCAGAGCAATGGCCGCAAATTCTGCCCATTGCCGGGGTTCCGCAGACAGGCCCGCTGAATTGCGTTGAGTACCTTCTCGACCGGCATATCCGCGATGGCCATGGCAATCGCCCCGCCGTCTTGAGTGGTGACCGTTGCTGGACCTATGGCGAACTCGATGCGCGCGTGTGCAGGATTGCCCGCGTGATGGTCGAGGATTACGGCGTGCAACCGGGAAATCGCGTCCTCATCCGCAGCGAGAATTCACCCGAGGCTGTGGCGATCTGGCTCGCTGTCCAGAAGATCGGTGCAGTGGCGGTCACAACGATGTCTCTGCTGCGCGCCGGCGAACTTCAGGTTATCCTCGAAATTTCGCAACCGGCTCTGGCCCTGTGCCATGCGGCGCTTGCCGGAGAACTGGAAAAGGCGGCGCAGGCTGTCGATCCGCCGCCCGCTATCCTCACCTTTCAGGAAGGTGCAGGCCCTCTCTATGCGGCGATGGGCAGCAAGACTGCGGAGTTTCCTGACTGTCCGACACTGGTGGATGATATTTCGATCATCGGCTTTACATCGGGTACCACGGGACGGCCGAAGGCGACGGTTCACTTCCATCGCGACATGCTGGCAATATGCGAAACCGTATGCCGGCACATCCTCAATCCGTCGCAGCAGGATGTCTTTATCGGCACCGCACCGTTGGCCTTCACATTCGGGCTTGGCGGGCTGCTTGTGTTTCCGCTGTATGCAGGGGCAAGCTCTATCCTGCATGGCAGGTACACCCCGCAGCAGTTTGCCGAAGCGATAGAGCGCTACAGTGCAACGGTGTGCTTCACCGTGCCAAGTTACTACCAGCAAATATTGCGTCTCGGCACGCCCGGCCTGCTGAAGTCCCTGCGCATGGCCGTATCTTCCGGGGAGGCGCTGCCCGTGCCGGTACGCGAAACATGGGACGAGGTCACCGGCCTGCAACTGACCGAGGTACTCGGCTCAACGGAAATGCTGCATGCGTTCGCCGGAGCAACAGGCAGGGACGTGCGTCCAGGTTTCATCGGACCGGCGATACCCGGCTACGAAATTGCGGTGCTGGACGAGGAGGGCAATGTTGCGCCGCCTGAAACGATCGGCCGCTTTGCCGTGCGCGGGCCCACCGGATGCCGTTATCTCGACGACCCTCGCCAGCAGAACTATGTGCAATACGGCTGGAACCTGACCGGCGATGCCTGTTCCCTGAGTGCGGATGGATACGTCGCCTATCACACCCGCTACGACGACATGATCATTTCTTCCGGATACAATATTTCCGGGCTCGAGGTGGAGAATGTCCTGCTGGATCATCCTGCTGTTGCCGAATGCGCGGTAATCGGCGAGCCGGATCCCAATCGCGGCCATGTCGTCGCAGCCTATGTGGTTGCGAAGCCCGCTCACGGCGATTCCGCTGCACTGGCAAAGGAGCTGCAGGACTACGTCAAGGATACGATTGCGCCATATAAGTATCCGCGCCGCATCGTTTTCATCGACCAGCTTCCGCGCAACGAATCGGGTAAAATTCAGCGTTTTCGCCTGCGCAGTCCGGGCGCGTGATATCCCGCGTCCGTAACCGCGGACAGATATGCGCGACGATATAGTTTAATCCTAAAATATTTCAGCTTGCAATATATGGCGGGTGGGAGTAGCCTTGCACCATGCGGTCGTTCAGGCAGCGCAGTGCGGTGGCCGGAACGCGCATTGCGGTTGGATGGATGCGGTTGGATCGAACAGGAGGGCGCTGTGAAGGTTGCGTGTCTTGGAGGCGGCCCCGCCGGGCTCTATTTTGCCATTTCGATGAAGTTGCGCTATCCGTCTCACGAGATCGTAGTCATTGAGCGCAACAAGCCGGACGACACATTCGGCTGGGGCGTGGTCCTGTCGGACGAGACGCTCGATAATCTTGCCGCCAACGATCCTGTCAGCGCCGAGTCCATTCGCGAACACTTTGCCTATTGGGACGATATTGCGGTCGTCTTTCGCGGCACGCGCACCCTGTCCACGGGGCATGGGTTTTGCGGCATTGGCCGCAAGCAGCTTTTGATCCTGTTGCAGGCGCGTGCCCGTGAGCTGGGGATCGAGCTGCGGTTCGAGACTGAGGTTGAGAGTGCTTCGCATTACAAGAGCGATTATGATCTTGTGATCGCCGCGGACGGTCTCAACTCGAAAACCCGGACCGAATACGCCGACCATTTCAAACCGGATATCGACGTGCGCAAGTGCAAATTCGTTTGGCTTGGTACGCACCAGAAGTTCGACGACGCCTTTACATTCATTTTCGAGGAGACCGAAAAGGGCTGGATCTGGGCGCACGCCTATCAGTTCGATGCCGAAACCGCGACCTTCATCATCGAATGTACCGAGGAGACCTGGGCGAACTACGGCTTCGGCGAGATGAGCCAGCAGGAGTCGATTGCCGTCTGCGAAAAGATCTTCGAGAATTATCTCGGCGGTCACAGCCTGATGACCAATGCGAAGCATATTCGCGGCTCTGCCTGGATCAATTTTCCGCGCGTGCTGTGCGAGCGCTGGTCGCATGAAAACGTCGTTCTCATGGGCGATGCTGCAGCTACCGCGCATTTTTCCATCGGTTCGGGTTCGAAGCTGGCGATGGAGAGCGCCATTGCACTTGCGGAAAATCTGCATACCGAGCCGACAATGGCGGCAGCCTTCGCCAAGTATCAGGACGAACGGCGGCTGGAGGTATTGCGCCTGCAGTCTGCAGCCCGCAACTCGATGGAATGGTTCGAGGAGGTCGAGCGTTATTTTCATCTCGATCCGGTGCAGTTCAACTATTCGCTGCTGACCCGTTCGCAGCGCATCAGCCACGAGAACCTGCGGCTGCGTGATCCGAAGTGGATGGAAAGTGCAGAGCGCTGGTTTCTGCACCAGGCAGGTGTGGCGGCGGATGCGCCTGTGCGCCGCCCAATGTTTGCGCCGTATCGTCTGCGTGACATGCAGTTGCACAACCGCATCGTCGTGTCGCCGATGGCCCAGTACAAGGCGGCGGACGGTACGCCCGGCGACTGGCATCTGGTACACTACGGCGAACGCGCCAAGGGCGGTGCCGGGCTGGTGGTCACGGAAATGACCTGTGTCTCGCCGGAAGGGCGCATTACGCCCGGCTGCACGGGCCTTTATGCGAGCGAGCACGAAGCGGCGTGGAAGTGCATCGTCGATTTTGTCCATGCCGAAACGCAAGCGAAGATCTGTTGCCAGATTGGCCATTCCGGCGCCAAGGGTTCGACCCAGCTCGGCTGGCAGGATATGGATGCGCCATTACCGGACGGGAACTGGCCGCTGTTGTCGGCTTCGGCGGTTGCGTGGTCGCCCAACAATCAGACGCCGGCGCCGATGACGCGCGCCGACATGGACAATGTGCGCGGCCAGTTCGTTGCCGCTGCGCAAATGGCCGAGCGCGCCGGTTTCGACATGCTCGAAATTCACGCCGCCCATGGCTACCTCCTGTCGTCCTTCATCACGCCGCTGACCAACACGCGCACAGATGAATATGGCGGCAGCCTCGAAAACCGGCTCCGTTTCCCCCTCGAGGTATTCCACGCCGTGCGTGAGGTCTGGCCGGCCCGCAAGCCGATCTCCATGCGTATTTCGGCCAGTGACTGGGTGGAAGGCGAGGGCATCGGTCCGGCAGATGCGGTGGAGATTGCACGCAAGCTGCAGGAGGCGGGCGTCGATCTGTGCGACGTGTCCGCCGGGCAGACATCCATTCGCGCGCAACCGCAATATGGCCGCATGTTCCAGACGCCGTTTTCCGATCGCATACGCAACGAGACCGGAATGGCGACCATGGCTGTCGGTAATATCTACGAGCCCGATCACGTCAATTCGATCCTCATGGCCGGCCGCGCCGATCTGGTTTGTCTCGCCCGCCCGCATCTGGCCAATCCGTACTGGACGCTGCATGCTGCAAGCGCGCTCGGCGACCGTGCCGAGAAATGGCCGGATCCCTATCTTCCCGGTCGCGACCAGATGTGGCGTCTTGCGGGCCGTGAGGATGTGATGACGGGGAAAGTGTGAGATGGCGCAAGCTCCCGGCAGGAAGGCGCTGGTAACAGGCGGCGGTTCCGGCGTTGGCGCCGCCATCGCGCTGGCGCTGGCGCAGGCGGATATTCCGGTCATCATCACCGGCCGCCGCCTGGAGGCGCTCCAGGAAACCGCTGCAGCACATGCGTTGATTTCGCCCTGTGCCGCCGATGTCACCGACGAAAAGTCCCTGGAACAGTTATTTGCCGCCGCCAGCTCCGACGGGACAGTGCCGGATATCGTGGTGGCCAATGCCGGCATGGCCGAGAGCGCCCCGCTCAACCGCACGAGCAGTCAGCTCTGGCACGATACGCTCAACGTCAATCTGACCGGCGTATTCCTCACCTTCCGCGCCGCCATGGCTGTCATGAACCGCAAGGCGCCAGGCCGGCTGATCGCCATATCCTCGACCGCGGGTCTGAAAGGCTACCCCTATGTTTCGGCCTATTGCGCCGCCAAGCATGGTGTCGTGGGCCTCGTACGTGCATTGGCGCTTGAAGTCGCCAGGTCGCCGGTAACTGCCAATGCGATTTGTCCGGGGTTTACCGAAACGCCGATGCTGGAGCGCTCGATCGATAACATCGTTGCAACGACCGGCATGAGCAAGGAAGACGCCCGCAAGACGCTCGCCAACACGAGCCCGCAAGGGCGGTTCATTCAGCCAGAAGAAATCGCATCAACCGTTCTTTGGCTCTGCCAGGAGCAGGCCTCCAGCGTCAATGGCCAGGCTATTGCGCTTTCGGGAGGCGAGATATGACACAGCCCCGGGCTCGTGCGCCAAGGCGCGATATTCTGTCGAAACAGCGGCTGCGCCTGTGGCTCAGGCTGCTGAAAACTTCGCGCGACGTGGAAGGAAACATTCGCGAGCGCCTGCGTACGCAATACGATACCACGCTGCCGCGCTTCGACGTACTCGCTGCTCTTTATCGCAACGACAAGGGCCTCAAGATGAGCGAATTGTCCGGGGCGCTGCGCGTATCGAACGGCAATGTCACGGGCATCGTCGACCGGCTGGTGACCGATGGCGCTGTTGTGCGCGTTGCGGTTCCTGGCGACCGGCGCGCTCAACTCGTTCGCCTTACGAAGAAGGGCATGAGCGAGTTCGAGACAATGGCTGCCGAGCACGAAACATGGGTGAACGGTATTTTCGCCGGCTTGACCGCCGACGATTGCGACAGGTTGATGGCGCTGCTTGAAGTGGTCGATGACTCGGCGGCAGCGGCCTCCAGCAGGAACGGGGAGTGAAGATGGACAATTACAAGCCGGAGCATTTCAACTGGTCGCTGGCCGACGGCATTGCGCGCATCTCCCTGTCTATCCCGGAGCGGAAAAATCCGCTCACCTTCCAGAGTTACGCTGAACTTCGCGACTGTTTTCGCACCATGCGCTACGCCGACAATGTGAAGGCGGTGGTCTTCGGATCCAATAAGGGCAATTTCTGTTCCGGCGGCGATGTGCACGACATCATCGGTCCGCTTCTGGACATGGACATGAAAGGCCTTCTTGAATTCACCCGCACGACCGGCGATCTCGTTAAGGCCATGCTGGCTTGCGGCAAGCCGGTAATTTCGGCGGTGGATGGCATCTGTGTCGGGGCTGGCGCCATCATCGCGATGGCGTCCGATATCCGCATTGCAACGCCGGAAGCAAAGACGGCCTTCCTGTTCACCCGCGTCGGCCTGGCCGGATGCGACATGGGCGCCTGCGCCATGCTTCCGCGCATCATCGGGCAGGGTAGGGCAGCGGAACTGCTCTACACCGGCCGCACCATGAGCGCCGAAGAAGGCGAGCGCTGGGGCTTCTACAACCGCCTCGTTGCTGCCGAGGCGCTCGACAGCGACGCCATGGATACGGCAACCCGCATTGCCGCCGGGCCCAACTTCGCACATATGATGACCAAGACCATGCTGCAGCAGGAATGGAACATGGGTCTCGACCAGGCGATAGAATCGGAAGCGCAGGCGCAGGCCATCTGCATGCAGACGCGCGATTTCCGCCGCGCCTACGATGGCTTTGTCGCCAAGCAGAAACCTGTATTCGGGGGTGACTGATGGCCGATCAGACCTATCTGCACTGGCCCTTCTTCGAGGACCGTCATCGTGAACTGGCCGCAAGGCTCGATGCATGGTGCAAGGACAATCTCGCCGGCATCGATCATGGCGATACCGATGCGGCGTGCCGCGAACTGGTCAGCCGTCTTGGCCGCAATGGCTGGCTCGAGCATTCCGCCATCGATCCGGCGAGTGCGGATTCAAAGCTGGATGTGCGCACGCTGTGTCTCATTCGCGAAACGTTGGGGCGTCATGATGGCCTTGCCGACTTTTCCTTCGCCATGCAGGGGCTGGGCACCGGCGCAATCCAGCTGTTCGGCACGCAGCAACAGAAGGAGCAGTGGCTACCCTTGACGCGCAGTGGCAAGGCGATCTCCGCCTTTGCACTCAGCGAACCGAAGTCCGGATCCGATGTCGCCAATATCGAAGCATCGGCCCGGCGCGACGGCGATCACTATATTCTCAGCGGCGAGAAGACCTGGATATCCAATGGCGGCATCGCCGATATCTACTGCGTGTTTGTTCGCACCGGCGAGGCGCCTGGCGCGCGCGGCATATCCGCGTTTTTGCTTCCCGGCGATACGCCCGGACTCGAAATTGCAGAGCGCCTGAACGTGATCGCGCCGCATCCGCTGGCTCGGTTGCGTTTCAACGATATCAAGCTGCCGGCATCGAGCATGATCGGCGAAGCGGGCCGAGGCTTCGGCATTGCAATGTCGGTGCTGGATGTTTTTCGGTCTACAGTCGGTGCTGCCGCGCTTGGCTTTGCCCGCCGCGCTCTCGATGAAAGCCTGAAGCGCGTCAGCGAACGGCAGCTGTTCGGCGCCGCCATGGCGGAACTGCAGATGGTGCAGGGGCATATCGCGGACATGGCGCTCGATATCGACGCCTCTGCGCTGCTGATCTACCGAGCTGCCTGGACCAAGGACTGCGGCGCGCCGCGCGTGACGCGGGAAGCGGCGATGGCAAAACTCCATGCAACCGAAGCTGCGCAACGGGTCATCGACTCAGCGGTCCAGCTGCATGGCGGCGATGGCGTGCGTTCGGGCCATCCGGTTGAATCCCTCTATCGCGAAATTCGTGCATTGCGTATCTACGAAGGAGCATCCGATGTTCAGAAAGTGGTTATCGCGCGCTCTGTTCTCGGCTAGCGGCGTGGGCACGGGCAGCTCGTCCGGGGGGAGCTCCATGGCTCTGGGGCCGAGCGGTCATACCGACACGTTTTGCCGGGATAACCTGTCGCCCGCAAATCTGCTTCCGGACTTTCTGCTCGGCCGCAAGGAGTTCCAGTATCCGCCGTTCATCAATGCCGGTGTCGAACTGACCGACCGTGTGGTCGAGCGTGGCTTCGGCGACAATACGGCGTTGATCGGTCACGGCCGCCGCCGCACCTACAAGGAACTGGCCGACTGGACCAACCGCATTGCCCATGCGCTGGTGGAAGACTATGGCTTGCGACCGGGAAATCGCGTGCTGATCCGCTCGGCCAACAATCCGGCAATGGTGGCCTGCTGGCTCGCGGTTACCAAGGCCGGTGGCGTTGCCGTGAACACCATGCCCATGCTGCGCGTCGGTGAATTGACGAAAATCGTCGACAAGGCGGAAGTGTCGCTTGCCCTGTGCGATACGCGGCTCATGGACGAGCTTGTCGGCTGCGGCAAGACCAGCCGCTTCCTGAAGAAGATCGTCGGCTTCGATGGCACTGCCAACCACGATGCGGAGCTCGATCGCATCGCCCTCAACAAGCCGGTGAAATTCGATGCCGTGAAGACTGGTCGCGACGATGTCGCGTTGCTGGGGTTTACTTCCGGCACCACCGGCGAGCCCAAGGGCACGATGCATTTTCACCGCGATCTGCTGATCATCGCAGACGGCTATGCGCGCGAAGTCCTTGGCGTTCGCCCGGACGATGTATTTGTCGGCTCGCCGCCGCTGGCCTTCACGTTCGGCCTTGGCGGGCTGGCGATATTTCCGCTGCGCTTCGGTGCTGCCGCTGCGCTGCTGGAAGATGCATCGCCGCCCCGGCTGATCGAAATCATCGAAACCTATAAGGCGACCATCTGCTTCACCGCACCGACGGCCTATCGCGCCATGCTCGCTGCGATGGAGAAGGGCGCGGACCTTTCCTCGCTGCGCGCTGCCGTATCGGCAGGCGAGACATTGCCTGCGCCGGTCTATGAAGCCTGGATGGAGAAGACCGGCAAGACCATGCTCGATGGCATTGGTTCGACGGAGATGCTGCATATCTTCATCACCAACCGCTTCGAGGATGCCCGGCCCGGTTGCACGGGAAAGCCGGTAACCGGCTACGAAGCGCGTGTCGTCGACGACGACATGAATGAGGTGCCGCGCGGCACGATCGGCAAGCTGGCGGTGCGCGGCCCTACCGGCTGCCGCTATCTCGCCGACAAACGCCAGACAGCCTATGTCCGTGACGGCTGGAACCTGACTGGCGACGCCTTTATCCAGGACGAGGAAGGATACTTCCATTTTGCCGCACGATCGGACGACATGATCATATCCTCCGGCTACAATATCGCCGGGCCGGAAGTGGAAGCTGCGCTCCTGTCCTGCGAGGCAGTGGCCGAATGCGCAGTGATCGGCGTGCCCGACACCGATCGCGGCCAGATCGTCGAAGCCCATGTCGTGCTCGTTGCCGGGACACCGGCATCGGAAGAAACCGTCAAGCGATTGCAGGACCATGTGAAGGTCGTTATCGCTCCATTCAAATATCCGCGCTCGGTAAAGTTCGTCGAGGCTCTGCCGAAAACCCAGACGGGAAAGATCCAGCGCTTCCGCCTGCGGGCGGATGCTTAGTTGAACAGGTGACCCATATGCACAAGATCATTCAGCCTGATGGATGGAAGCCGGCAAAAGGCTATGCCAATGGCGTGCTTGCTGAAGGCAGGCAGCTTTACGTTGGCGGGCAGATCGGCTGGAACGGCGAACAGAAATTTACCTCGCACGATTTCATCGGCCAGATGGAGCAGGCGCTCCGCAATATCGTCGATGTTGTGAAGGCAGCTGGCGGCAAGGTCGAGCATATCGTGCGGCTGACCTGGTATGTTACCGGCAAGAAGGAATACATGGCCCGCCAGCGCGAGGTCGGTGAAGCATACCGGCGGGTGATGGGCCGGCATTTTCCGGCCATGACCATGGTCGTCGTCACCGCCCTGGTCGAAGACGAGGCGCTGGTCGAGATCGAGGCTACCGCGGTGCTGCCCAACGGGTGACAAGCGCGGACGGCGACATGCAAGAGGGCGAACCGGAAGATGGCGTCAGGCCGCTTGGCCAACAGCATTGCTGTATCCCCCCGCCGTTTGGTCTATAGTTTTCGGCACGGGTGAAATCCGAATCGGAGACGCGGGTGATAATGCGGGCAGATTGGTTGGCCATGCCGGGATGCTGGATGCGCGGCCCGCATAGGACGTTGCAAACGAACGTCCCCTGGCGTCTGCCATGACAGGGCACGAAGCAGGGCAGGAAAAGGCAAGCTTGCTGGAAACCATGCGCTTGTTGATGGATTGGCGCATTCTTGCGATGGGTTTCCTCGGCTTTTCCGCCGGCATACCCATCCTTCTGATTTTTTCCAGTCTCGGCATCTGGCTGCGTGAGGCGGGCATCGACCGCTCCACGGTCACGATGTTCAGCTG
Source organism: Alphaproteobacteria bacterium (assembly GCA_029979185.1). Taxonomy (GTDB): domain Bacteria; phylum Pseudomonadota; class Alphaproteobacteria; order Rhizobiales; family Beijerinckiaceae; genus Terripilifer. Next base: position 25,624 of record JAPOIA010000012.1, read on the forward strand.
GGCAGCGCTTGGTTACTCTTTCAAATTCGTCTGGGCGCCACTGGTCGATCGCCTGCCGGTGCCATTGCTGACACGGGCGCTAGGCCGCCGCCGATCCTGGATATTGACCGCGCAAATTGCGATTTTTGTCGCCATCGTCTGGATGGGGTCCACCAATCCGGCATCCGGCGAAGGGACGTTGCTGGCCATGGCCTTCGCCGCCGTTCTGCTGGGCTTTTCTTCCGCCACGCAGGATATCGTCATCGACGCCTATCGCATCGAGGCAGCGCATGTCGATCTGCAGGCGCTTATGTCGGCGACCTATATCG
>JAPOIA010000130.1 GCA_029979185.1 Alphaproteobacteria bacterium
GGCGGCGACACGGCCATAAGATCCATTGAAGCCCAACGCCACGAGATCGGTATGCATCTGCTTCGCTGTGCGCTTCTGCTTGCGCGGCTTGCCGGCCTCGATCCGCAACCAGCCCGACAGCTTATCGGCAAACGGGTCCAGCTTGCTCGGCCGGTCGGGGACCTTGAACTGCGGCTCTATCGCCCCGGAACGCAGATATTTGCGGATTGTGTTACGCGACAGTCCCGTCCGCCGCTTGATCTCCCGGATCGACATCCCTTCCCGGAAATGCCAGCGCCGGATTACGCTTAATAATGCCATGTCAATCACTCCAAAATCCCCCGACCAGAAGCCAGGGGGAAGCTCAAAACATGGGTCAAATCTCAGTGAAAATTATCGCCCTTCACGGGTCAGTTCTCATCGGAAATCAACACGCGCCTGCCTTCAGGCGCGGCTCTTTTCAGGAGTTCAGGCTCCGACCCGGGAAAATTCACGCACGGTTTGCAGAACGATTGCGCCGAAGTCTCTCAGCTTCTTCGGCCCAACCCCATTAATGCCGGCCAGTTGCTCCAGCGTTTCGGGGCGCCTCTGCGCCATTTCTGAAAGCGCGGCGTCGGTAAATACGACATAGGCCGGTACGTTGCGCGCACGCGCGAGATCCATGCGCTGCTTTTTCAAAGAAACCAGCAGCGCAGCATCTGCTTCATTCAACGAATGGCCTGCCGCTCGGGACGCTTTGGCAGTTGCCCTTTTCGCAGGACCCGTCTCGCGCAGCAGAAAGCGCTCCTGTCCATTCATGACTGCGCGCCCGCGGCGGGTAATCTGCAAGGCTCCATATCTCTGGATATCGATGGCGAGATAGTTTCCCGCAATTGCCTGGCGCAGGAAGCCCTGCCAATAGCCCTTGCCCTGCTTGCCACCCTTGCCGTAGCAGGCGAGCCGGTCATGACCGCGATCAACGATCTTGCTACTTTCGGCGCCGCACAGCACGTCGATAATATGGGAACCGCCGAATGTCTCGCCGGTATCGTCGACCGTGGTGAGCAACAGATGCGCGTCATCCGTGCCATCGATCATAGCCGGCGGATCGAGGCAGTTGTCGCAATTGCCGCAAGCGCCAATTGCCTCGTCGAAATAGGATAGCAGGGCGGTGCGCCGGCAGCCGGGCGCCTCGCAATAGGCAAGCAGGGCATCCAGACGCTTGTGTTCGCGCATCTGATGCTCTTCGCCGGTCTCCTCCTGCTCGATGAACATGCGCCGCTGGCGTATGTCCTGCAAATCATAGAGCAGCAGGGTCTCCGCCGGGGCGCCATCGCGTCCGGCGCGCCCGATCTCCTGATAATAGGCTTCCAGGCTGCCCGGCAGGTTGAGATGGCAGACATAGCGGATATCGGGCTTGTCGATCCCCATACCGAAGGCAATAGTGGCGACCATGATAACCGCCTGCTCGGTCATGAACAGGTTCTGGTTGGCGCTGCGCGTCGCAGCATCCTGACCGGCGTGATAGGCCAAGGCCCGGAAGCCGGAGGCATTGAGAAAATCCGCTACTTCACCGGTCGATTTGCGGGACAGGCAATAGACGATGCCGGAACTCTCGCGCTTGTCCGCGAGGAAAGCCAGCAGCTGATCCTTCCATTTCGTCTTGGTGGCGACAGCGAGCGAAAGGTTGGGCCGATCGAAGCCATGCACAATGGTCTTGCCATTACCGCCGAAAAGTTTGTGAGCGATATCCTCGCGCGTTGCACGATCTGCGGTAGCGGTAAAAGCGGCAATCGTTGCAGCTGGAAATCGATCTTTCAGCGCCGTCAGCTGTTCGTACTCCGGCCGGAAACTTGCGCCCCATTTGGAGATGCAGTGCGCTTCATCGACCACGAAAAATGCAGGCTGCAGCCGCTCCAGCGCATCGAGCATGCGCCCGGTCATCAACCGCTCCGGCGACATGTACAAAAGCCTGCAGTCGCCGGAAGCAACGGCACGCCAGTTCGCTACCTGCTCCTCGCGCGGCAGTCCGGAATGTATACAGCCCGCCGCCACGCCATTGGCCCGCAACGCCGCGACTTGATCATCCATCAAGGCGACGAGCGGCGAAACGACGATGGCCAACCTGTCGAGAAGAAGCGGCGGTATCTGGTAGCAAAGCGACTTGCCGGCCCCCGTCGGCATGACGACCAAAGTATTGCAGCCTTCCGTCAAAAGGCCGACAATTTCCTCCTGTCCGGGACGGAAGCCGGAATAGCCGAAGACGTCATGCAATAGCTGTTGCGCGGAAGTAGCGATAACCCAACCCGATCCGAATCAATTTCGTTATTGCCGTTAGGTGGAATTATACGTTGTGCGCAGCCCTGCCAATACCGCGGCAGCCGCGGGTTGCAAACCTGTGGCAGCAGCCGGGAAGCGGCCTTCGGAAAACCGGTGGCCACTTTTCCTGGAAACGTTCTGATTTTCCGAAGGCCGCGTTTCCGGACGGAAAACCGGTGGCCACTTTTCCTGGAAACGCGTCAGACACCCTTGTCGCGATTGAGCATGTCGGTCTCTCCATGCATCAGGCCGTGGACGAAGGCGCTTCCCTCCGTGGCAAGGCCGCCGCTGTGCATGAAGCTCACCGCAACGCCGGCGACAAAGCCACTGACGGCGGCGACGAGCGCGGCAATCGAGAGCATGCGAATATCCGGCACAGCGCCACCGGCAGCGATCACCCCGCCGGCAGTGACAAGACCGACCAGCAAGGCAATGGCCGCATCGCTACCGGACGCGCGGGGCCACAGGGACAGGGCAAGCAAGGGCGCAATGGAGGCCGTCGAAAACAGGATGGCCACACCGATCAGCTGGCGGGCATCGACAGCCCGTAGCTTCAGGAATGCGCCGCATGCGATCACAGCCAGAATCATGACGATCCGCGTCATGGCGAGACGCCGGCTGGTTAGAGCGGAACTGTCCCGCACCCGGTAAAACCCGTCGTGACCGATGGCCGTACCGAAGGCCTGGAAGCCGGCGCTCGCGAGCATGAGGGATACCGACACGATGGCTGCGCCAACCAGGCCGGAGAAGGCGACGCTGTAACCATAAAGCTCCGGCATGCCCAGCAGCAGCCAGATGCCTTGCGGACTATAGTCCTGTGTGCGCAAAACATCACCGCTGAAACCCGCGACCGCCTTGCAGGCAGCGGCGAGTTGTTCGGGCGAAGCAACGAAGGCGCCGCAAATCCGCAACAGCCCGGCGCCACTGGCCGCATAAACGTAGGACGGCAGACCGTTGAGCTTTTCACCGGCGATATATTCGTCCAGCACAATGGTCGATGCTGCCATGGTAGTCAGCAGGACCAATGCGATTGCCACACTCCAGAGCAGCGCCGCTAAACCGGCACGGCGCGCGCCACCGCTGTCTGCTGCGGTTATCGCCGGCGAAAGAAGCGGTGCCAGACAAGCAACCCCAAGTGCGATTGCAGCTGGAACCGCATAGGCGCCAGCCGGACCGTCGCCTTCCGGCTGCCACTGGGCTATGCGCTGCATGGCCTTGGCCCAGTTGGCGGCATCGCCGGCAAACGGCATCGGAAGGGCGTCGCCGCCCCAGACTATAGCGGCAAGAGGCAGGCAAAGCGCCGCGACGAAAACGCCGGCCGACCCCGTCGCCGCCCAGACAATCCCCGACATACCACCCGGTACGACTATCAATATGAGGACCAGCGCCACCAGCATGGAAGCGCCGAACCTTTCGGCTCCCAGCGCATAGGCCAACGCCTTGATAGATGCTTCATATCCAGCGATGGCCACCATCAGCGCCGCGGCCCCGACAACGGCGATCGTGCCCAGCCGCACCGTGAACTGGGGGAACCGGCCGGCGATCAGGTCCGGCAACGAAAAGGCCCCGGTCTTTCGCAGCAACGGGCCGTTCAACAGGGCGGTAGCAGCGAAGCCAATGGCAAAGCCGGTGAACACGCCGCGCAGGGGGACCTCTCCTGGCACCGGCGGCAGGAAAGGCAGGACCAGGCCAGACGCCAGCGCAACCATGGCCAGCCCCGCATAGGGTGGAGGCACTGCACGGCCCGCCGCATAGAACCGGGAGACCCGCACCGAATGCAGCAACAGTCCGATCAGCGACAGGCCGGCAAGGGCAAGGATCGGCCCCAGCAGGCCGACAATCCGCTCCGGGACGCCAATCCGGTCGAGCAGCGCCACAAGACCCGCCCCCAGAGCAAAGGCGGCCGTGGCGAAAGAAACCCGGCCGTCTATCGCAGCGCGCTCATGCAGATCCTCGTCCGTCAACGGCTTCTTCAAGCGACCCCCAATATACAACCCGCTGCCGTTCTATTGCGGCCATGCCGATGGCCCGGCAAATGCGCTGGAAATAAGCGGCAGGAACTGGCAATAAAGCGATAGATCGGCCAGAATGTCATAAACCGGAACCGATGATGTTTAAAGCCGCCGGGGGGAAATGTGAGCCAGGGGAACAGAATTATCATCGCCGATGACCACCCGCTGGTGCGTGGGGCGCTGAAGCAGGCGCTGGCAGGCGCCGTGGATGGCGCGGATATCGTGGAATGCGGCACTCTTCAGGATGTCACTGCAGCTCTGGCCGGCCAGTCCACGGATCTGATACTGCTCGATCTCACCATGCCCGGCGTGCGCGGTTTTTCCGGGCTCCTTTACATGCGCGCGCAACATCCGGAAATACCGGTCGTCGTCGTGTCCGCCAACGAGGAACACGACACCATTCGCCGGAGCATCAAACTCGGCGCTTCAGGCTTCATTCCGAAGACGACGCCCGTGGAAACCATGCGTCAAGCGATCGGTCTTATCCTGCAGGGCGAGACCTGGATTCCGGCCGACGTCAACATGAATGCGAAGGACGATTCCTCGACCGCCGATATCATGCAACGGCTGGCGTCCCTGACGCCGCAGCAGGTACGGGTGCTGATGATGCTGTCCGAAGGACTTCTCAACAAGCAGATTGCATACGAGCTCTCGGTATCGGAGGCGACCATCAAGGCGCATGTGTCCGCCATTCTGCAAAAGCTGGGCGTCGACAGCCGGACGCAGGCGGTCATCGCGGCCAGCAAGATCGAGACGGCTCCGCGCACGGAAGAGGGGGCTGCAGGCGCCTGACACTTCCTCAGGTTTCCCTTCGCGGCTGATAGACCTTTTGCGAAACAGGCGCCGTCACGCCATGGTTTCGCCTTGGCGCGAGGTTATCAATCTTTGTATACGAAAATCCTGCCAGGAGATCTGTTCGCATGTCCGCAATTCATGACCGCTGCTTCGCGCGTTTGCGCTGCACGCTCAGGACGCCAGGCGCAATGCATGTGCTGGCTACAGCCGCAGCAATGTTGGCAGCGTCAGCAGCCATGGCGCAAACTGCACCCCCGGTGGCGCAGGACATACAGCGCTCCGGCAACGGTTCGATTGCCTTCAAGCAGGAGCCGACAAAGCCGTCCGGCCGCTATGTCATGAAGCAAACGCAGAACGGGTTTCTCCGCCTTGACAGCCAGACGGGCGCGGTAACCCTGTGCATAGTCAAGGACGACAAGGTCACCTGCCAGTCGAGCGCAGACGAACGCGCAGCACTGGAGGCGGAAATTACCCGTCTCGCGAAGAAGAATGCCGAACTGGAAAAGAAGCTGGCCGATACGTCAAAGTCCACGGCCCAGAGACTGCGGGAGGTGCTGCCCTCCGACAAGGAGATGGACAAAGCACTCTCCTATGCTGAAAAATTCATGCGCCGCATGATGCGCATCATGCGCGACGAGGACAAGAAAGAGCCGCAGAACAGGATCTGATGCTCCTTGTGGTGTTTAAGGGCCTGCCGCAGCGTCAAGTCGGCGAATTTGCATCTGGATTATGCGGCAGCCGGCGTGCATGATTTGTTGAAATATATCGCCCGGCACCGGCATCTAACTGGATTGGACCCGTCATGACCGACCGCCCTTCATCGCCTGGCAGCCAGAACAACCCGGGCTGGGAGAATGCCAGATGGAGCGGCTCCGGAACACAGCAATCCGGCGCGCAGGCCAGCCCCGGATCGCGCGATGGCCTGCCCCCGCCCCGCCCCGCGTACCGCGAGCAGCATGACGACAATGCCCTGAACCGCTTCCTCGGCGGCTCGCCGCTGTCTGTTCTGATCCGGCTACTGGTTGTCTCGCTGGTGGTCGGGGCGCTGCTCATGTGGCTGGACATCCGGCCGATGGATATCTACTTCGGCCTGCGCCGTTTCCTGCAGCGCATCTGGATGCTGGGCTTCGATTCCCTGCGCGAAATCGGCGCATACATTATTGCAGGTGCAGTGATCGTGGTGCCGGTCTGGTTCGTCCTGCGATTGATGAACATGCGCGGGAAATAAGCGGCCGATATCACAGCCGTTTGCGCGGCCAGTCCCCGGCTTTCGTGCCGGTCATCATCGCCACGCCGGCAATATTGTTGGCGCTCATATAATCGCACAAGCCGCGCTTGATATCGCCGACGAGTGCTGGTCCTGCAAAGACCATGGCCGAGTAGAGCTGCAGCAGACTTGCGCCCGCCTCAAGCTTGTCGATCGCGCTTTGTGCATCGTGGATACCGCCTGCGCCGATCAGCGGAAATTGTCCTTCGACTCGCCGCCAGGTTTCCGCCAGCATGGTGGTGGACAGTTCGAACAGCGGCTTGCCGGACAGTCCGCCGGTTTCCGACTTTTGCGCCGACTGCAGATGATCGGGCCGGGTAATGGTGGTGTTGGAGACAATGATGCCGTCGACGCCGCGGCTGCGGCATATACGCACCACATCGTCGAGATCGCCCAAGGCCAGGTCCGGCGCGATTTTCAGCAGCACCGGTTTGCGGCCGGCGCGGGAAACAGCAGCGTCACGCGCATCAAGCACGCGGGCGAGAAGATCATCGAGAACAGCCGCCTGCTGCAGGTCGCGCAGACCCGGTGTATTCGGCGAGGAAATATTCACCGTGAAATAACCCGCGACATCGGCGAACGCGTTTATGCCGGCCTCATAGTCGTCGACCCGGTCGGCGGCATCCTTGTTGGCCCCGACATTGACGCCCACAATGCCCCGCTTGCCCATACGCGCGGCCAGGCGCTTGTACACCGCCTGATGCCCCTCGCTGTTGAAACCGAAGCGGTTGATGACTCCCTCGTCCTCAACCAGCCGGAACAGGCGCGGCTGGGGATTGCCCGGCTGCGGCAGCGGCGTGACGGTGCCGATCTCGCTAAAGCCGAAACCGATCCGCAGGAGCGCGTCCGGCACTTCGGCATGCTTGTCGAAGCCGGCCGCCATGCCGAGCGGATTGGGAAACCGGAGACCAAAAGCCTCGACTGCAAGACGCGGATCTTCCGCCCTTGTAACGGGCAGATATTGCGCAGCCTTCAGCAATGATATCGTTGCGCCATGGGCCTTTTCGGCATCCATGGCAAACAGCAGCGGACGGGCCAGGGAATAGAGCGCACTCACGGTAGCAGCCCGGAAAAATCATGTGCGCCATCGCGCAGGGGAAGCTGCCTTGCCCAGACGACTTCATCCATTTTGAACTGACGGTAGAGATGGGGGAACAGATCACCGCCGCGCGACACCTCCCACTTCAGATCGGCGCCAAGCGTATCGGCATCGAGGGCGGCCAGGATCAGACCTTCCGCGCCGGCAAAATGCTTTGCGGCAGTTTCTCGCGTCTGGCTGGCTGTCGAGAAATGGATGAAGCCGTCGGCAAGGTCGACCGGCGCCCCCGCGAAGAGGCCTGCCGCCTGCGCGGCGCTCCACTGTTCGGTCGTCGCAATTTTGTAGATCAGGTTCATGTTCGGGATATGGGCCAGTTGCGAGGAAATTCAGCGGCAAACTAGAAGGTTTTACCTGTGGAAGAAATCGGATTTCCGGCAGTCGGATCGTTTTTTACTGCAAAGCTCCTCAAACTTCACCATACTGGGAAGTGTGAAAC
>JAPOIA010000131.1 GCA_029979185.1 Alphaproteobacteria bacterium
GGAAATGGCCGATGCCAGCACCAGAAGAACGATCGAGATCAGGATGGGAATGAAAGCCATCCAGATCGGAAACTGCATGATCGGCGTCGTTTCGAGATATTCGCGATAGTCGAACAGTCCAGCCCAGGTGCGCCACACCAGAATACAGGCAAAAACCAGCGCAACGGCAGCCCCGAGCAGCGTCAACAGGGCGATCACGCGCGCACCCAGCCGGGCCGTGAATATGTCTGCTGAAATGTTTGCGCCGGTAAGCTGGCAATAAGGCAGGAAGGAGAATACCGCCACGGCTATCCCGACCTGCACGATCTCGTTTTCACCGGTAACCGGCTGGCTCCAGACGATATCGCGGAAAAGACTCCAGGCCGTGACAAGGACCACGCCCAGCAAAAGGACGCCACCGAGTAACGCCCAGTATTCAATCAGCTTGCGGACAAAGTTGAATTTGGGCTCTGCCGCACCTGCGGTTTCGGACATGCCACCCCCCGCCATGGAAACGGGCCGGCTTGCGCCGGCCCTTCATACCTATTTCTTGGTGTATTTCTGGACCAGCGCGCGAGCCTCTTCCAGCAGGGCCTTGCCATTGATGCCCTTGGCGGAAACTTCCTTGACCCAGCGCTCGGCAACCGGCTCAAGCGCAGTGCGGAACGCATCGGTCTGCGCCTTGTTCAGAACAATATAGTTGTTCTTGTTGGCCTTAACGAGCTTCAGACCAATCTCGTCGCTGCCCATCCAGATCTTGCCGGTTTCCTGCCACCTCTCCGGGCCGGAAGCATCGTTGAACGCCTTTTGGACGTCCTTCGGCAGGCTGTCCCACTTGGCCTTGTTCATCGACACCTGGAAGATGATGGAACCGAAGCGGGTCTTGTTCTCGCCTTCAACCTGCACGCGAGCGAAGGTCTGCAACTTGAAGGGAACTATGATTTCCCACGGGATCAGGGCGCCATCAATCACCTTCTTGGAGAAGGCTTGAGGCAGGTCCGGCACCGGCATGGAAACCGGGGAAGCGCCCAGCGCCTCAATGATCCAAGCGCCGGTACGGCTTGGAGTGCGGATCTTCTTGCCCTTCAGGTCGGCCGGCGACTGGACAGGCGTTTCGACCATCTGGATCGCGTGGCCGGCATGCGTGTGCATGAACAGCACCTGGACGCCTCGATATTCCTGCTTGAAGTGCTTCTGGAACATGTCATAGGCAGCGCGGCTGGCCGCGGCCGCATCGTTCACCTGAACGAACGGCAGCTCGAACACTTCGGAACGCGGGAACAGGCCGGGCGTATAGCCATTCGGTGTCCAGCCGATATCGGTCACACCGTCGCGAATCTGACGGAAAACCTGCGTCGGCGATCCGCCTAGCGACATGGACGGAAATATCTGGATCTTGACCTTGCCCTTCGAAAGGGTCTCGATCTTCTTCGCCCATGGCTCCAGCATGCGCGTCTGGGCTGGCGATTTCGGGCCAAGCTGATGGTGCAGTTTCAGCACGATCGGACTCTGGGCCATGGCGGGCGATGCCGCAGCAACAGTCAGGCCGCCAAGAGCAGCCATCAAAGCGATACGTTTCATAATTTTGCCTCCGGATGCCATCGATTGGGGCATACCGAAGCATCAATAGCACTGATGATGTGCAATTGGCATCAGACTATTTGCCGCCTGGCGGGACACCGGCGCAAAAACGCTAGGTTTTTGTCTTTGCCGCGACTGGATCGCCGGTTCGCATAAGCTTCACAGCGTCCAGCGCCAAGGTATCCAGACCGGTTCCACCAGCGTCCAGATGGGCATAAATCTGCCGCCGCATGACGGGATTCCAGAAGCTTTTCATATGATCGGCAGCACCTGCGACAGCGCTATCCTCCGGCTGCGACCGGAAGAAGTCCGCGATCTGGTTGGCCATCCGTACAAGCTTGTCAGCGCTCATTCACCTTCTCGCTTCAGCGTCCGCGGCGCCGGGCGCGAACAGGGTGGCCCCGTCCTCCCGTGCAACGGCAATCAGGGTCAATCCATAGGCGTGCGCCCGTTCTATAGCCAGAGAAGTAGGGGCCGACATCGCCACCAGAACCGGCGCTCCAAACCGCACGGTCTTTTCTATCATCTCGAAAGACGCCCGGCTCGTTATCAACACGAACCCATCCGGTCCCTTTACCCCTGTCCGCAACAGCGAGCCGATCAACTTGTCCAATGCATTGTGCCGCCCGACATCCTCGCGCATGGCGATGACCGTGCCATCGTGTCTGCAAAAAGCCGCCCCATGCACAGCGCGGGTTTCCCGATTCAACACCTGCAGCTGCTGACATTTCCGCAACGCCCTCGCGATTGACCGCACGTCGAAATCAGCGCCGACGGCTGCCAGGCCATTGGCCTGCGGCATATCCTTCAGGTCGGCAATACCGCACACGCCGCAGCCGGTCCGTCCCGAAAGATTGCGCGCACGACCCAGATGCCGCTGCATCATCTCGGCCTTCAGGGTCACCGATACCCTGAAACCTCCTTCAGCCTGCTCCACGGAAACATCGCGAATATCATCAGACGAATCGACAATGCCTTCTGTGAACGTGAAGCCATAGGCAAAGTCTTCGATATCCTGCGGACTGGCCATCATGACGGCGAAGGGTAGGGAGCCGAAAATGAAATTGACCGGCACCTCGACCGCAATTGCACGCGGCTGAGGGGGACCGGACGTACCATCGTAGGCAATCGCAGCCGCATCGATAGTTCTGCTTGAAGCCGGATGCTGCAGCTTACTCCGCGGCATCGATCAGCCCATCGGAAACGCGGCGCAATCGTTCGGCTGAATCTAGTTCCTCCTGCTGCCAGTCGGACAACCGGTTCGTGCGCTGCACCTGTACGGCCGTGACCTTGTATTCCGGACAATTCGTCGCCCAGTCGGAGTAATCCGTGGTCACCACATTGGCGCCGGTCCTGGCATGATGAAACGTCGTATAGACAACGCCCGGCTGCACGCGTTCGGTGATCGTCGCATGCAACGAAATTTCGCCGGAGCGGCTGGTCAATGCCACCAGATCTCCCTCGCGGATGCCGCGGCTCTCCGCATCAAAAGGATGGATTTCCAGCAGGTCTTCGTCGTGCCAGATCGTATTGCTGGTGCGCGCAGTCTGCGCTCCAACGTTGTACTGGGTGAGAATGCGACCCGTAGTCAGCAACAGCGGAAAGCGCGGCCCCGTCCGCTCCTCGGTGGGCACATACTCCGTGACCATGAACTTGCCCTTGCCGCGCACGAAGCGGTCGACATGCATGATCGGCGTCCCGTCCGGAGCACTGTCGTTGCAGGGCCATTGTACCGACCCTTGCGCCTCGATCTTCTCGTAACTTACGCCCGCAAATGTCGGCGTAAGCCGGGCGATTTCGTCCATGATCTGCGAGGGATGGGAATAGTCCATCCTGTATCCAAGAGCTTCGGCGAAGCGGATCGTGATCTCCCAGTCAGCCAGGCCGTTCGCCGGCTCCAGCACCTTGCGCACCATGCTGATGCGCCGCTCTGCATTGGTAAAAGTGCCGTCTTTTTCAAGGAAGGAGGAACCGGGAAAGAACACGTGTGCATATTTTGCCGTCTCGTTCAGGAAGAGGTCCTGGACAATAACGCATTCCATCGCCCGCAGCCCGGCAACGACATGCCGGGTATTGGGATCCGACTGGGCGATGTCCTCGCCCTGCACATAGATGCCCTTGAAGGAACCTTCGACCGCTTCATCCAGCATGTTGGGAATGCGCAGACCCGGCTCGTTCTGCAGTTCGACACCCCACAGACTTTCAAACATCTCGCGCGTCGCATCGTCCGACACGTGCCGGTATCCGGAGAATTCGTGCGGGAACGAACCCATGTCGCAGGCGCCCTGCACGTTGTTCTGCCCGCGCAGCGGATTGACGCCAACGCCATCGCGACCAAGATTGCCTGTCGCCATGGCGAGGTTAGCCATGCCCATGACCATGGTCGATCCCTGGCTGTGCTCGGTAACGCCAAGGCCATAATAGATCGCGCTGTTGCCGCCGGCTGCGTAAAGTCGCGCCGCAGCGCGCACCTCTGCAGCCGAAACACCGGTGAATTGCTCCATCGCCTCCGGCGAATTTTTCTCGTCAGCCACGAACCGCGCCCAGATTTCGAAATCCTGCGGTTCGCAGCGCTCACGAACGAAAGCCTCGTCAACCAGCCCTTCCGTCACGATGACATGCGCAAGCGCATTGATCATTGCGACATTGGTGCCTGGCAAGAGGCCAAGATGATGCGCCGCCTGCACATGCGGCGTCTTGACCAGATCGATGCTGCGCGGATCGACAACGATCAGCTTCGCGCCTTCGCGCAGGCGTTTTTTCAGCCGCGAGGCGAACACTGGATGCGCGTCTGTCGGATTGGCGCCTATAATCATGACCACATCGGCGGCAGCGACCGATTTGAAGTCCTGCGTTCCCGCCGAGGTCCCGAAGGTCGTCTTCAGGCCGTAGCCTGTCGGAGAATGGCAGACGCGCGCGCATGTATCGACATTGTTGTTGCCGAAGCCGGCGCGAATGAGCTTCTGTACGAGGAATGTCTCCTCGTTCGTGCAGCGCGACGACGTGATGCCGCCAACAGCATCGCGGCCATATTTCGCCTGGATGCGCCGGAATTCAGACGCCGCATGAGCGAAGGCCTCGTCCCAGCTGACTTCCGTCCACGGGTCGTCGATGGATTTGCGGATCATCGGCCTGGTGATCCGGTCCGCATGGTTCGTGTAGCCCCAGGCGAAGCGGCCCTTGACGCAGGAATGACCTTCATTCGCCTTGCCGCCCTTGTAGGGCACCATGCGAACCACAGTGTCGCCCTGTGTTTCGGCACGGAAGGAACAACCGACGCCGCAATAGGCGCACGTCGTTACCGTCGCTCTTGTTGGCGTTCCCAGTTCAATGACGGATTTCTCGTTCAGAGTCGCGGTAGGACAGGCCTGCACGCAGGCGCCGCAGGACACGCATTCCGAGGTCAGGAAGTCGTCCGTACCGGTCGCGACTTTCGACAGCAGGCCGCGATTGTCGATGGTAAGGGCAAAAGTTCCCTGAACTTCCTCGCAGGCGCGCACGCAGCGCGAGCAGACAATGCACTTGGATGAATCAAAGGAAAAGTAGGGATTGCTGGCGTCCAGCGCTTCCGTACGATGCTTAGCGCCGTCATAGCCATAGCGGACATCGCGCAACCCGACCGCGCCGGCCATATCCTGCAATTCGCAATCACCATTGGCCGAACAGGTCAGGCAATCCAGCGGATGGTCTGAGATATAGAGTTCCATCACTCCCTTGCGCAGATCGCGGATGCGCTGCGTCTGCGTATGAACGACCATGCCATCCTCGGCCGGCGTGGTGCAGGACGCGGGCGTTCCCCGCCGCCCTTCGATCTCCACCAGGCACAGGCGGCACGATCCGAACGCTTCCAGCATGTCGGTCGCGCACAGTTTGGGAATCTGGTTGCCGGCCATGGATGCCGCCGCCATGACCGAAGTTCCCTTCGGCACGGTGACGGAAGCCCCATCGATGGTCAGCGTAACCTTTTCATGGCTCGGACGGATTGGCGTACCGCTATCGGCTTCGCGCAACAGGGACATGGCTGACTCCTATTCGGCAGCAACTCTGGCAGGCTTGCGCTTTGCGCCAGCCTTGAAATCGTCTTCGAAATGCTTGAGCGCGCTACGCACCGGCAACGGCGTCAGACCGCCCAGCGCGCATAGCGAGGCGTCGGTCATCAGCATGCACAGATCCTCGGCCAGCGCCCTGTTCTTTTCAGGCTCTATACCGGAAACGATCTTGTCGATGGTCTCCATGCCGCGCGTCGAGCCGATACGACAGGGTGTGCATTTTCCGCAACTCTCGGCAGCGCAGAACTCGAACGCGAAACGCGCCTGCGCCGCCATGTCGACCGTATCATCGAACACGACGATACCGCCGTGCCCGAGCATGCCGCCAGCCTGCAGCATTGCTTCATAGTCCAGCGGCGTATCGAGCAGGCTCTCGGGGAAGTAGGCTCCGAGAGGCCCGCCAACCTGCACCGCCCGCACGGGCCGGCCCGATGCCGTGCCACCGCCAATATCGAAGATGATCTCACGCAGGGTCATGCCGAACGCAACCTCGAACAGCCCGCCATGTTTGATATTGCCTGCCAATTGCAGAGGCATTGTGCCGAGGGAACGGCCCATGCCGTAGTCGGCATAGGCCTTGCCGCCGTTGGCCAGTATCCACGGCGCCGCCGCCAGCGTCAGCACATTGTTGATGACGGTCGGCCTGCCGAACAGGCCCTGGTGCGCAGGCAGCGGCGGTTTCGCCCGGACCTGCCCGCGCCTGCCTTCCAGGCTCTCCAGCAGCGATGTTTCTTCACCGCAGATATAAGCCCCCGCGCCCACACGTACCTGCATGTCGAATTGCGGACCGAGCATGCCGGTTGCTCTCGCCTTTGCGATGGCTGCATTCATGGTGCGGATGGCATGAGGGTATTCCGACCGGATATAGACAAAGCCTTTCGTCGCACCAACGGCAAGACCTGCGATCGTCATGCCCTCGATCAGCATGAAGGGATCGCCCTCCATCACCATACGGTCGGCGAAAGTGCCGCTGTCCCCCTCGTCCGCGTTGCAGACGACATACTTCTGCGGCGAACTCGCTTCCAGCACGGTGCGCCATTTGATACCGGCGGGAAAACCTGCACCACCACGACCACGCAGACCGGAAGCCGCGACCTCTTCGACGATCGCGGATGCTTGCATACCGCGCGCTTTTTCAAGCCCGGCGAAACCGTCATGCGCCCGGTAGTCTTCAATGGAAAGCGGATCGGTAACGCCGATACGCGCAAAGGTCAGCCGCTGCTGACGCTTGAAGAAGGTGATCTCTTTGGTCTTGCCGAGTGATAGAGTATGCAAACCACCGTCCAGAAAACCGGCGTCGAAAAGGCCCGCAACATCCGCTGCAGAAACCGGACCGTAAGCCATACGGCCCTCAGCCGTTTGCACTTCCACAAGCGGTTCCAGCCAGAACATGCCACGCGATCCATTGCGTACGATCTGAATATGGACGTTCCGATTGACAGCTTCGGCTGCAATCGCTCTCGCTACCGCCTCGGCTCCAACCGACAGCGCTGCTGCATCGCAGGGAACAAAAATCCGCACGGCGGTCATGACCGCGCCCCCGCGATCAGCGCATCGACGCGAGCAACATCAACTCGCCCGATCAGCTCATCGTCCAGCAGGGCCGCCGGCCCCAGCGCACAATTCCCGAGGCAATAGACATTCTCCAGCGTCACCGCTCCGTCCGGCGTCGTATCTCCTGGCGAGAGGCCATGCTCGTCCGCCAGATGCGCTGCTATCGCTTCGCACCCGAGGGCCTGGCAGGCCTCGGCACGGCAAAGCCGCAAGATCATTTTCCCGGCCGGCGCGCTGCGGAAATCGTGGTAGAAACTGATGACACCGCGCACTTCCGCCGGCGAAATGTTAAGGGCGCTCGCAATATCCGGCACTAGGCCCCGATCGACATACCCGTATTCGGACTGCAGGGCGTGCAGGATCGGCAGCAGCGGCGCAGCCCCGGCCGCATCCGGCCCGAGAAACGCCCGCGTCGAGGCGACGTGTTCCTCTATGATCCGAGCTGCTTCCTTCATATCAGAGGGCTCGCCCATATATTCCCCACATTGTTTCCAAATCGCGCCGAGCACCTTGTCGGCGAGAAGGTAAATATACGGCAAACAAGGCGATCAAGCACCCCAATCCTGTCTTTGCCACAAAAGTTGATGCCAGGAACCCTGAAGCTGCGGCATTGTTGGGCAATCGCCCAAGTTCTATTACTTTTTCATGCGTGAAGAACCGGCGCAGATTCCACAAAGCGCAACGGAAGCGCTACGCTAACAAGATGATAGAC
>JAPOIA010000132.1 GCA_029979185.1 Alphaproteobacteria bacterium
AGCGGCGGCGACGCTCGTCGGCGGCGAGGCCGCGAATCTCGAGGCCGAACTCGACATTCTGGCGAATGGTGCGCCAGGGCAGCAGCAGGTCCTTCTGCAGCATGAAGGCTACATGCTCGTTGGGCTTTGTCACCAGTTCGCCGTCGACGAAGACTTCGCCCTTGCTGGCCGGGTCGAGGCCAGACCCCATGTTCAACAACGTGCTCTTGCCGCAGCCGGAGGGGCCGATCACGGACACGACTTCCCCCGCCTTTACGGTGAAGGACAGTTCGGTCACTGCGGTAACCGGTTCGCCGCCTTTTTGCTGCGCCGGAAAACGCTTGGTGACATCGCGGAATTCCAGCCTGACGTCGCTCATGACTTCGTCTCGCTGACAAACCGGCTGGAGGGCGCTTCGCCGGCGCTTGCCTGGCGGCGCGTATTGCCGTCGATGCCGCCGGTGATGGCCCAGTCGGCATAGACGGTGGGGCCGGGCTTGAATTCGCGCGGCTCCCAGGCTTCAGTCAGAATGTCCTCGTCGGCATAGTATTCGACCAGCGCGCCGTTGGGGTTGTGGAAGTACCAGAAGAAGGCGGACGAAATCGGGTGCTTGCCGGGGCCGAGCTGGGTCTTCCAGCCGCAGCGCGACATCTGCATGCCGCCGCCGAAAACCTCGTGAATGTCGCGCACCTTGAAGGCGACATGATTGAGGCCGATCTTGCCGTTCGGCAATTGCAGATAGAAAAGATTGTGGTGTCCGCCGCGGTCGGAGGTGCGCAGGAAGTTGCCGTATCCGGGATAACTGTCGGACAGCTTGAAACCGATTTTCTTGTAGAAGGCTGTCGCCTCATCCAGCTTGTCGGTGAAGAACACAATGTGTCCGGCTTCGACCGGTTCGGCTCGCTCGTAATTGGGGCTCGGCTCATCGACGCGCGCGGCCTTGTCGATGGTATTGGCCTGTGCGCCGGAGACGTCGATGGGACGCTTTTTCGTCTTGCGCACGCCGATGGCAAGTCCGATCGGATCGATGCACGTAACGACGCCGTCCGCTTCGGCAAAGCCGGGCGCGTTCTTCATGACCGAGCGGCAATGATCGCGGCTAGCGTCGCTGTCGGCGCTCCAGATGACCTGGCGGACGGTCGGTCCCTCTTCCAGCGGGTTCGGTGGCAGGGACGGGTCGTCCTTGTGGCGAACGAAAATCTCGCAGCCGTTTATCGTTTCGAAGTCCAACGACTTGCTATCCTCGCGAACGAGTTTCAGTCCCCAGTCGAGCCAGAAGCGCTTGCAGGCTTCCAGATCCTCTACACCGTAAACAATGCGGTCTATGCCCGAGATGCTCATGCTTTCGAACTTTCCGTTTCAGTCTGTTCAGGCGCTGGTGCTTGCAGCCGCGCGCATGTCGATGGCGATGTTGGCGAAGGCGTCGATTTCCACGAGCAATCCGGGAAATGCGAAAGCATTGACTTCCACCAGCGTGGAGCAGGGATACAGCGCATCGAAAGCGGCCTTGCGTTCGGCGTTCACTTCATCCTTGCGGCTCATGTCGGTTACGTAAATCACCAGCTTGTAGACATTGTGCAGGCTTCCGCCTGCCGCTTCGAGCATGCGGGCCAATCGCGCGAAGATGGCGCGCGTCTGGCCGCCCATGCTATCGCCGCCTTCCGGCTGGCCGTCTGCGCCGCGAGCCGTGATACCGGATACGGCGATCTCGTTGCCGATCCGAAGGCAGTTCGACCACGACGCACCGTGCGGTTCGGCAATGCCGGGCACGGCTATTTTTACAACGGTGTCAGGCGGCATTGGCCTGCGCCATTTCGTTCAGTTGCGCCTGTGCCAGCGACCGCAGCCGGCGGCGCAGGCGCACCAGGCCAAGATCGTGCTGGTAGAGAATTTCGCGATCCCAGGCATCGGGTTCGAATTTCTCCATCATCGTGCGATCCTGCTCGAGCACATGCCAGTGGCGTGCTTCAAGGCGGTTCTTGTAGAGGAAGCGCCAAGCGTCGCGCTGCCATCCTTCAACCTTACGGCAGCGCCAGTGCGTGACAGCGGCCATGGTCGGCGTGATGGGCGTATAGGTGCCGACGATATGGAAATTGCCGCCGGGGCCGCCTGTCTTCGGATAGGGAATTTCCAGGCGCATCCAGTGCGTGCCGTTTTCGATCCATTCGGTCCAGTCGAAATTGATGCCGCGCTGGCCGGTCTTTTCGAAAATGAAACCGCTGTCGGTTTCGCGTATCGAGAAATCTGCTGCCGTGTCGCCGAAGGACATGGAATGCGACTGCTTGTGCAGATAGCTGCCGTGCATCGGGTCCATGACATTGTCCATCACGTAGCGATAATCGGTCTTCCACTCAGCGTAGCACAGGAAGCTGGAGAACTCCGGGGAGGTGAGCTGTTCCGGCAGGACCAGCGGCGGCGGCTCGGGATGCTTTTCATCGCCGATGTAGGCGAAGACCATGCCGACCTTCTCCTCGACGGGAAAAGTCTTGGTTGCTTTCATGCCTTCCAGCTTGCAGCCGGGGCTGCCTGGGACAGACACCGCAACGCCTTCATGGTCAACCTGCACGCCGTGATAGCCGCAGGCGAGCCGGTCGCCCATGTTGATACCCATGGAGAGCGGCGCGCCGCGGTGCGGGCAATGATCCTCAAGCGCATGCAAAACGCCATTCAGGTCGCGCCACAGCACCATCTTGTAGCCGCAGCGGCGCAAGGATATCGGCTTGTCGGCGATGAAGCTGGACGGGCAGATGCCGTACCAGATATTGCGCAGGCCCTTTTCGAGCAGTTCGTCGGCGGCGGAGAGCTGTTTCTGGCTCATGACAATCTCCGGGTTGCGAATGGTTGGTTTCAGGTCGCCAATGGTATCTCAGTTGCCGCTGAGACGTTTCAATTCTGCCTGCAGCAGGTCAGCATTCCAGCTCTGGCCGTCCGGCGCGGGCACGCCATAATCGACAAGGGCCTGCACGACGCTGTCGATATCGTCGATGCCGGCTGCAAAAGCGCGTTCCAGCGCATCGGCCATGAGGTTTTGGAATTCGCCCGGCGTGCGATCGCGGGTCTGGTGAATTTCCAGATATTGACCTTCAGGATGGAATGTCATGTCCCGTTCCCCGTTTGCCTGCACTGCATCGGATGTGTCCGCAGTGCGTTGTCACCTTATCCGTTCCTTGCAGCCGGATACTTCCGCCTGCCTTTATTGACCACCCTGCCGAACCCGTTCGCGGATCATTTCGCGCACCGGTACGAAGTCGTAGGCCGGGTAGCATTCCGTCGTGAAAACGCCCCAGGCTGAGCGTTCCAGTTCCACATTCACCACCGGTATCTTCTCCGGCGGCAGCCGCAGGGTGACGATCTGGCCGAAACCCATCGCGACATACCAGGAGACGATTTCCACGCCTTCCGGGGGAAAGCGCTCCCACCAGTCGGCTGCCTTCAGCTTTCCCTGTACAGCGTCGAGATTGTTGGACTGATCGTGACGCAGAAAGACCGTCATCAGCATCTTGCCGGTGTCCGGCTTCTGATCGTTGGACTCTGCACTCACTACCAGACTCTCCCGCACTTCGGTTTCGATGGACCTTGATGTTTCTCTAATGAAACGTTATTTCGTATTTGCAACACGGTAAAACCTTGTGTACATCTTGTAAAGTGAAATTCCGCCCACGGCGGAGCAGGGTGGGAAAAGCGCCGCATCGTTCGCATCACGGCCAGAGGCCAATTCGAATGCCTCGACGAGGGCGTCGCTTGCGACAGGCATCCATCGCACATCCGCAGTTGCCCTGCAGGCGCCGGTCCGGGATGACATCGAAACCAGGAGAGGTCCAATGAATGAGCATACGAAGCCGGAAATCTATCCCGACGATGTCGTGATTCCGGACAACAAGTCTCTCGGCGACTGGATCGAAGGGCAGGTTGCGCGGTTTGAAACGCGGCAGCTCGACTGGGATGCACTGAAGTTCCAGGCCGATTTCGATCCCAAGTACAAGCGCGCCCAGATGCGTTATCTCGGCACTGGCGCGACCGGCGTGTCCGCAGACAACAACACCGTGCCGGCTGTGAACTTCACTTTCTCCACGATGGTTCTGCCGGCCGGCTGTGAAGGCCCGCTGCATCTGCACACCGATGCTGAAGAAGTTTTCTTCATCATGCGCGGCGAGCGGGTGCGCATCATGGTCGAACACAAAGGCCAGCGCTATGATACCATTCTCGGCAATCGCGACCTGATTTCGGTTCCGCCGGGCGTCTATCGCGGGCTGGTGAACGAAGGCCGCGAGGAAGCGCTGATGTGCGTGATGATCGGCTCGACCAAGCCGGAGACACCGACCTATCCGCCGGATCATCCGCTGGCGAAAGTAAAGCGCCCGAAGAAGTAATTGCGGCGCAGGCGTTGTGAACCGAACGTAAGGGGGCGGGTGATCGCATGGACCTTAGTCTTGAAGGCCGGACGGCTGTCGTAACAGGCGGTTCGTCCGGCATCGGGCTGGCGACGGCGCGCCAGTTTCTTCTGGAAGGTGCCGCGGTCGCCATCTGCGGTCGCGACCGGGACCGGCTCGATACGGCGGGCAACGCATTGCAGAGCGTGTTCGGCCCGGACAATGTACTGGCGGTGTCCTGCGACGTGACGAAGGATGGGGACGTCAAGGACTTCGCAAAGGCCGTCGAAGACTGGCGGGGCGGCATAGATATTCTCGTCAACAATGCCGGGCAGGGCCGCATGACGACCTTTGCCGACACAACCGATCAGATGTGGCGGGACGAACTGGAGCTGAAATACTTCAGCCAGATCTATCCGGTGCGCGCCTTCAAGCCGATGCTCGACAAGAGCAATGCAGCGGCTATCCTGATCGTCAATTCGCTGCTGGCCTATCAGCCGGAGCCATACATGGTGTGCACCTCTTCGGCGCGGGCGGGCATTCAAAGTCTCGCCAAATCGCTGGCGACCGAATTCGCGCCGTCCATTCGCGTCAATTCGGTCGTGCTTGGCCTGATCGATTCCGGCCAGTGGGAGCGCCGCTTCCAGGCGCGCGAGAACAAGAACCAGACGCGGCAGGAGTGGATTTCGGCGCTGGCGAAATCGAAACATATCCCTATCGGCCGCCTTGGGGAGCCGGAAGAAATTGCCCGCGCCATCGTTTTCATGACTTCGCCGGCGGCCGGATACATGACCGGAGCCTCGCTGGAAATATCCGGCGGCGTGTCGCGGCATATCTGATTTTTCACGCGGACGTTTTTCATGAAGCTTGTGATCATCGGATACGGAACGATTGCCCGCATTGCACTCGATACGCTGGCGCGCGAGGCGCCGGGGGCGATTGAAACTCTCGTCGTTGTCAGCCGCGAGAACGGCACGGAGCGCGCGCGCGAACTCGTCGCTGCTGTGGATGCGGGCACTGAGGGAAGTATCGCTGGTCAAACCCATGTCGTGACCGACATGAATGCGGCACTTGCCCTGCAGCCGGATCTGGTTGTCGAGGCTGCCGGGCACGCGGCGCTGCAGGATCATGGCGTCGCAGCGCTACAGGCCGGTGTCGATCTCATCATTACTTCGGTGGGTGCGCTCTCCGACGATGGGTTGCGCCAGCAGCTGGATGAAGCCGCCGCCGCATCTGGCGCGTGTCACGACATCATTCCCGGCGCTGTTGGCGGCCTGGACATTCTGGCGGCAGTCAAACTGTCGGGACTGGCACAGGTCCTCTACAAGTCACGCAAGCCTCCGAATGCCTGGCGCGGTACGGCTGCAGAGAAAATGACCGATCTCGATGCGATTGCCAAAGAGACGGTTTTCTTTTCCGGCCATGCCGGCGATGCGGCGCGGTTCTTCCCGCAGAACGCCAATGTTGCTGCGACGATTGCGCTAAAGGGTGCGGGGTTTGCGGCAACGCAGGTGGAACTGATTGCCGATCCCGGCGTCAACAAGAACGTGCACGAGCTGAAGGTATCCGGCAACAGCGCCGATTTCACCATTCGCATCGAAGGCCGCCCGGCGCCTGACAATCCAAAGACGTCTTTGACGACAGCCTATTCGGTAGCGCAGATCATTCTGGAACACATCCGCCGGCCAAGATAACAGGGCCGGCAAAAACAAGCCGCTGGCGATTGCTGTCAGGCAACGGCGGCCCGCAGTTTCCTGTCCTGCATCACGCTGTAGGCGAGTATCGCCAGGATGACGATGCAACCGGCGATATCGATCAACGGAGTGCGCGGCCACATGACAGCGACGCCGGCGATTGCCGTGACAATGCGCAGCGGCCTGTTCAGCGGCGTTTCCATGTGGCCTTCCAGCGCAGCGCCGAGCGCATAGACTCCGATGACCGCAGTGATGAAGATGATCAGCACTTCGTGCCATTCGCCATAAAGGAAAGCCGTATAGGCGAACAGCACGGGCATAAGATACATGCCCTTGGCGATCTTCCAGGAGGTGAATCCGGTCGCCATGGGCGGTGTCTTGGCGATGGCCGCGGCTGCAAAAGAGGCAAGGCACACGGGTGGCGTGACGTTGGAATCCTGGCTCAGCCAGAAGATGATCATATGGGCCGACAACAGCGCCGCGGTGATCATGGCCGGGCTGATTGCCAGCGGATAAACCAGGTTCAATACTTCCGTCGGCGATTTTGCGATCAATGCCGCAGCGGCCTCGCGGGTCATCGGACCGGCGAGTGCCTGCAGCGCGCCGGGATCTGCCAGCATGAAGGGCGCGCGCGCCGCTTCCGGCAGATTGCCCGCGACAAGAATGTCGATGAGAAAGCCGTTCTGGATGAGCGCCTGCAATGCGGGGGCGGACAAAGTCGCCAGCACGATATAGGCGGCGGTGACCGGCAGGCCCATGCCGAGAACCAGCGAAGCCAGCGCGATCAGTACCAGCGCGATTAGGAGATTGCCGCCGGCCCACTGGTTGATCATCAGCGAGAACGTATTGCCGATGCCGGTCATGGCGATGACGTTGACCATCAGGCCGACGGTGATCAGCAGGATGCCGGTCATGATCATGTTCTGCGCGCCGAGTTCGAGCGCTTCGATAATGGCGCGCGGCCCCATCTTGTTGGGCGTCAGCCAGGAGGCGGCGATGACCGCCAGTATCGCAAAGCCCGCAGCATAGACTGGCGTATAGCCGGACACCAGCAAGCCGATCAGCACAACGAGCGGTATGAGAAAGGCAGGACCGCCGCGTCGCAATACCTGGCCCAGGGTTTCGCCGGTATCGGCCGTGCCGACGATGTTGTGGCGCTTGGCCTCGATACGCACAAAGAAGGCGACCGACAGGAAGTAAACGATTGCGGGAAGGAAACTCACCGCGACAATGTCGAGATAGGGGATCTGCGTATTGGAGGCCATGACGAAAGCGCCGGCCCCCATGATCGGCGGCATCAGCTGGCCGCCGGTTGAGGCGGAGGCTTCAACGCCCGCTGCGAACTTTGCCGGGAAACCGGACTTCTTCATCAGTGGTATCGTGATAACGCCGGTCGAGACGGTATTGGCGACGGCCGAACCAGAGATAGTGCCTGTCAGGCCCGAGGCCATGACGGCAACGAAGCCCGGTCCGCCGTACAGCCGGCCCGCTGCAACGCGCGCAATGTCGATGACGAAATCGCCTGCGCCGGAACGCACCAGGAATGCGCCGAAGAGAATGAACATGAAAACATAGGTGGCGGAGATTTCCCCGATGGTGCCGAACATGCCTTCGTCGGAAAAGATCGAGCGGAAGGTGATGGTTTCGACGCTCAGGCCGGCGAATTTCAGCACGCCGGGAACATAGGAGCCGAGTTTCGTGGCATAGGCTAATGCGATGAGAATGATAGCGGGGATCAGGTTGCCGGTCGTGCGGCG
>JAPOIA010000133.1 GCA_029979185.1 Alphaproteobacteria bacterium
GACAGCATATCGTGCAGGCAGCGCTTGTTCAGCGCCACCAGCGACACCAAAAGGATGAGTGGCGAGAGGAAGGTTACACCGATATAGTACAACACAGCATGAACGGCGGCGTTGAGAAATGGTACGCGGGAGGCGTCCGTCATCCGCATTTCAAGGTCCATGTGCCGCATGCCCGGGGTAGCCCGCCGCCAGCCGGAGATCGTCACGCCGTTATAGACAAGCGCAATCAGCGGATAGAGGCTCAGGAAGGCAGGAATGAGAAACCACGACAGGCCAAGCGTCGGGATGCCCAGGATGAAGAGAACCGTTACGATCGCGAAAACTATCAGCGACAGATACAGCAGGTCGAGCAACAGGGCGACCATGCGCCGGGTCCGCACACCCTGCAGGGCGCGGTCCGGCAGGGCGTAGTCCGCCGCGTCGATCCCGCGTGCTGTCGACTGGTTGTTCATGCTCATTGACATCTCGCTGCTCGGCGCCTCGCTTCGGGGCCGGGACAGGCATCGTGGCAAACCTGCCGATAGCTGGCTGCTGTCCTGCTCCAGAAATGCATATTGGCAGCGTCTGATGGCAAAACAAGGGCATCCGCGCCAGTGGAGCACCAAGTAGGCGAATTTTGCAGGTTATTTGCCGCTTGCGAGCTTTTCGGCAACAAACGGGGCGAAATAGGTGAGGATGCCGTCGCAACCGGCGCGCTTGAAGGCCATCAGGCTTTCGAGCATCACCTTTTCATGGTCGAGCCAGCCGTTCTGCACGGCTGCCATCAACATCGAATATTCGCCGGACACCTGATAGGCGAAGGTTGGGGCGCCGAAGCGATCCTTCACCCTGCGGCAGATGTCGAGATAGGGCATGCCGGGCTTGACCATCACCATGTCCGCGCCTTCTTCGAGGTCGAGCGCAACCTCGCGCAGCGCTTCGTCCGAGTTTCCGGGGTCCATCTGGTAGGTGCGCTTGTCGCCTTTCAGCAGGCCGCCGGAGCCGACCGCTTCGCGGAACGGGCCGTAGAAGGCGGAGGCGTATTTGGCCGCATAGGCCATGATCTGGACATGCTGAAAGCCCTCTGCGTCGAGCGCCTTGCGGATGGCGCCGATGCGCCCGTCCATCATGTCGGAGGGTGCGATGATGTCGCAGCCGGCGCGGGCCTGGGTCAGCGCCTGTTTCGCCAGTATGGCGACAGATTCATCGTTGAGGATTTCCTCGCCGTGCATCACCCCATCCTGGCCGTGGCTGGTGTAGGGGTCGAGCGCCACGTCGGTCAGCAGGCCGATCTCCGGCACTTCCTTCTTGATGGCGCGGCAGGCGCGGCAGACGAGATTGTTTTCATTCAGCGCCTGCGTGCCATTTTCGTCGCGCAGGGCAGGGTCCGTGTTGGGAAACAGCGCCAGCACCGGAATACCCAGCTTTGCAGCGCGCTCCGCCTCGCGGACTCCAAGGTCCACGGATACCCGGTCGACCAGCGGCATGGAGCCGACCGCCTCGCGCCGGTTATCGCCGTCGATGATGAAGATCGGCCAGATCAGGTCGTCCGTGGTGACATTGTTCTCGCGCACCAGACGGCGGGTCCAGTCGTTCTGGCGCAGCCGCCGCGGCCGCTTCGTCAACGACAGGCGGTCTGGGGTAGGCTGGCCCTGCAGATTGGGCCTGGAAGGCGATTGTTCGGTCATGACGGCTCCGGCGCGGGATATGGCTTTTACGCACGCTTCAGGGCCAGATACCACGGCTGGTGCGGCTGGCAAAGGTTCAGCAGCGTTGACGCAAGATGGTTCGAAGCCTATTGGCTTGAAAGCGGATCGCGCCGCGAAGACCCTTGCAGGCCTGATACGACCAAAAGCGCCATGACCATAGAACACCACAAGGCGGAAAAGACGCTGCTTGACGAGCGGGACGTGATCCTTGTCGGCAGCCTCGGCCAGCAGAAGCGGCGCAACAGGACGCGCTGGGGTTATCTGCTCGTCGTGTTCATGCGCATTATTGCGACGATCTGGATGGTGTTGGGGCTGGTGGCATGGGGCCGCATTCTGGCGCCCGGAGTGACCCCGCTAGAGGCAATGCCGGTGCAGGCTGCCGGTGCGATCATCTTCTTTGCGGTCGGCGACCTTTTGGCCGCGACCGGCCTGTGGATGGCGACGCCCTGGGGCGGGGTGCTCTGGCTGGTAATGCTGGTTGCGGAAATCGCAGCATTGCTTCTGATGCCGGTTTACTTTCCCGGCGGCAACTCTCTGGTCATCGCCTATATCGGGCTGGCGCTGAGCTATTTCCTGCTCAGCTATTATGCAGCCAACGAATATATAGATTAAGGTACAGCTTGTGCTGTCCAGGCCGTCGATATGTGGCCTTGCCAATCCCCATCGGCTATAGTGCTGCCCAGGCGCATTGCCTTCGCGCAAAGGGAGATTGAACCATGCCGGTCCAGGGACTTCATCACGTCGCCTATCGCTGCAAGGACGCCAAGGAAACAGTGGACTTCTATACGAAGTATCTGAAGCTGCCGTTCAAGCTGGCGCTGGCGGAAAATCTCGTACCCTCGACGAAGGAATGGTCGCCGCATATCCATATCTTCTTTCAGATGCAGGACGGCAGCTACGTTGCGTTCTTCTAACTGCCGGAATCGCCCGACATGGCACTCGACAAGAATACCCCTTCCTGGGTGCAACACCTGGCGCTCACCGTGCCGGATGTCGAAACGCTTGAGACCTACAAGAAAGGTCTTATCGATGGCGGCGTGGATGTCGTGGGGCCGACCAACCATGGCTTCTGCCAGTCGATCTATTTTTTCGATCCCAACGGCCACCGCCTCGAACTGACGGTCAATACGGCGACCAAAGACATCATGGATCGACTGGAGAGCGAGGCCGGACCGACGCTGGAATACTGGAACGAGCACAAGCAGGCGGCTGCAAAAGACCTGACATGGGTGCATGAAAACGCCTGAGCACGCGGGTGCTAAATCCAACACCTGCGCGGGGCGCCGAATAATCTTATTTTCGTGGAATGATTAGCGGATGGCGGAGCAAGCCGCCAACCGCTTCTTTGCTGGATAATGGGGGGCTGCGTGGCATTTGAAACAGAGCGATTGCCGGTCATTGTTTCATTCGACGAAACAGCGGCATTCACGGAGACCTACGGTTTTGCCGGGTCGAGCGGCAAGGTTTATCTCGAAGGCCAGCGTATCGTTCCGAAGAACCATGCGGCGAAAACCGTACTGCTGTTCATGCATCCCGCATCGACACTGAATCTTATGCCGCTGCCGGCAGCTCTGGCGCAGGCCGGTATGCACGTCATGTGTTGCGCCAGCCGCTACGCCAAGAACGATACGGCGCTGATCATGGAAAAGGTCGCAGCCGACCTCGGCGCTTATGTCCGCTTTGCCCGCGAAGACCTTGGATATGAGCGTGTGGTGCTGTGCGGATGGAGCGGCGGCGGTTCGCTGGCCATGTTCTATCAGGCGCAAGCGGAGAATCCGACGATCACGCATACGCCAGCAGGCTATCCATACAGCCTGGCGGCTGCCAATCTGCTTCCTGCCGATGCCGTCATGTTCATTGCTGCGCACACAGGCCGGTCGCGAGTTCTGGCCGAGTGGATCGATCCATCCGTGACAGACGAGAGCGCGCCTGACAATCGCGATTTTTCGCTCGATCTCTATCATCCCGACTGTGCGGAGAAGCCTCCTTATTCGGCTGGGTTCGTCGAGCGATTTCGAAAGGCGCAGCGGGCGCGCGTTGAGCGGATCACCGCCAATGCGCGTACAATGCTCGATGAGTTGAAGCGGCGCGGCGGCAATGAAGTCGAGCGGCCATTTATCGTTCACCGGACGATGGCTGATCCGCGATTCCTGGACGCTTCGCTCGACAGCAATGGCCGCAAGGAAAACTGGTGCTACCTGGGTGTGCCCGAAACGGTCAACACCGGCCCGGTCGGACTGGCGCGGTTTTCGACATTGCGGGCCTGGCTTTCGCAATGGTCGTATGAGGATTCTGTCGCTGACGCGGTGACATGGGCGCCGAAAGTATCGGCGCCGATGCTGATCGTTGAAAACGGAGCAGACGATGCGGTGCCCCCCAGTCACGTGCGGGACGTGCGTACGGCTGCCTCCGTGGTCAGTCCCGATTATCGCTTCATCGATGGCGCGAACCATTACTACCGCGACCAGCCGGAACGCCGTGGCGAGGCCGTTGCCGTTCTGCAGGCATGGCTGGAAGAGCGCGGGCTCACAGGGTAGGGGAGGATGCTGCCGTTTCGTGCGGACTTTCGGCGGTGTGCGATCAACAGCGTAAACGCGCGGTAAATGCCGTTGCTCAGGTGTGGTAAACCGGCGTTCAAACTCTTTATTTAATGCGTTGCTCAGCCGTGCAGTAAACACAAAGTTATATCTATTCTACGGGCTTTATTTACATTCCATTCACTCCAAAGAGTAAACATGAAATTCATTCTATTACTTAAACTGGTATTCATTCGCAGACCCTATATTCCGTTACAGAAGGCGGCCGGAGAGCTTGCCGAAACGAGTAACAGGGGTATCCAATGAATACGGCAGTAAATGCAGAATTGTCACCGGCACGTGCTGAACGTTTCAACGAAGTTCGCCCGTCCTACCTTGAAGCCCTGACGCTGATCGAACGTCTGCACCGCCGCTTGCTCGATGTCATCAAGGACGAGTTCGACCGCCGTGGCCGCAGCGACATCAACGCTGTCCAGGCGCTGCTTCTCTACAACATCGGCGACAAGGAATTGACGGCCGGCGAGCTGCGCACCCGCGGTTACTATCTGGGCTCGAACGTGTCCTACAACGTCAAGAAGCTGGTCGAAATGGGTTATCTCCATCACGCCCGCTCGCGCGTGGATCGCCGTTCGGTTCGCATCAGCCTGACCGACATCGGCAAGGAAGTGCACGACATCATTGCCAGTCTTTATGACAAGCACGTCCTTACGGTCGAGCAGATTGGCGGCGTGTCGGCCAATGAATTCGAACTGATCAACCAGACCCCGTCGCGCCTGGAACGCTTCTGGACCGATCAGATCCGCTTCCGTCTGTAAGAACGGCACGAAGACCGAATGGCCGGGGCAGGTGTCTTGCCTGTCCGGCATGGGTTCGCTTCCGAGCCTGGGTTCTGTCCGCCAGTCCGGCAATTTCTGCCGGTTGCGGGATTTGCAGACGAAACAGGTTGGCAAAAGGGCGTCCTTTGGGGCGCCCTTTGTGCTGTATAGGCCCTCAAAGCTCACGACAAGTTGTACGAGCAGCCTGGCGGTGCCATAATCTGGCCGGGAAATTTGCTAGAGATTAACCACGTTCGTGCTATTGGCCTGTTCGGTTTGGCCTTCGACTGGCGTGTATTGAACTGAATATTCTTGTTTAGCTACGGATTTCGGAGTGATCCGCCATCATGACGTCGCAATTCGCGATGATCAGCGGTTGACTTCCTCAATTCGTGCAAATGCCAGTTTGGTCGCCGGATTGTGCCGGATGAGTGATGCTAGAGTAATATTGGAGCGGATCTTTGAAAAAATCTGACAAGACAGTTTCGCGCCGCCAGTTCGTCAATGGTCTGGGTCTGGGAGCTGCAGGACTTGGTGTGGCTGGATGGTCCGGTGGCGCCGCCTTTGCCCAGGTTCGCGGCAATCCGTTTCGCGCGCAGGCCGAATGGACCCAGAAATACGATGCCGATGCGCGCTTACGTGTCCGGCGAACCGAAACTCCGCTATTGTCGGCCCAAACGATCGCCGGCACAGAACAAGCGATTGCCCAGTATCAGCAGCTTGCTGCACGGGGCGGATGGGGAACCGTTCCCTCAGGCCGTACTTTAAAGCTGGGCGCGCGCAGCCGTGCGGTTCAGGCTCTGCGCCAGCGTCTGGCGGCCTCGGGGGACCTTGGCTCGCAGGCTACGGGTTCGCCGATATTCGATTCCTATGTCGAAGCAGGCGTGCGGCGTTTTCAGGCGAGGAATGGTATTTCCTCAACCGGCGTCGTATCGCGCCAGACGTTCCGGGAACTTAACATTCCGGTCGAAACGCGCCTGCGACAGCTTGAGCTCAATCTGGTGCGTTTGCGGTCCTATGCCGGCAATCTCGGCGACCGGCATGTTATTTTGAACATTCCCGCCGCGACCGTTCAGACGGTCGAGAACGGCAGGATCGCCACGCATCATATCGCCGGTGTCGGAAAAATCGATCGGCAGTCGCCGATCATGCAGGCGCGGGCGCTGGCCGTGAATTTCAACCCTTTCTGGACCGTTCCAGCCTCGATCATCCGCAAGGATCTGATTCCGAAGATGCAGAAGGATCCGAACTATCTGACCGAGAACAAGATTCGCATCTTTACCAGGCAGGGTACGGAATTGCAGCCATCGCAGGTCAACTGGAATTCGATGGAAGCGACAAACTATCGCTTCCGGCAGGATCCGGGTGGCGAACTCAATTCGCTGGGGTTCGTGCGGATCGACATTGCCAACAAGCATGGCGTTTACATGCACGATACGCCGACGAAAGGTATTTTTGGCGACGACTACCGGTTCGTTTCGTCCGGCTGCGTCCGCGTGCAGAATGTTCGCGACTATGTTGCCTGGCTTCTGCGGGCGCAGGGTGGCTGGGATCGCGACAGGATTGACGAGGCCATCAGGTCTGGCCGGCAGGAGACTGTCCGCCTGACGCCCGCCGTCCCGGTGTATTGGGTCTACATCACGGCCTGGGCCAGCGATGGCACCGTCCAGTTTCGTGACGACGTTTACAAGCGCGACGGGGCAGGTGGTGCGTTTGCACAGAATTTCGGTCCGAAAGTGCCTGTCCCCGGTGCAGTTCCGGCGGATTATGATCAAGGACCCGGCAGGGGTATTGCGCCACCTGCCCGTATCGGCACCTACCGGTAAACCCAAGGCTGTCTGTGGGAAAATGCCCAAGAGGGATACGCCCCGGCTCGCTGCGAGCCGGGGTTTTTCATTGCGAGTATGGTTTTCCGCCGTCGAAATGCGCCGAAACAGCGTGATTTGACGCTTCCACTGCGCAGGATTTGTGAAGAGCTGCAAAATCTGGCATTGCATGCCGCTCGTAAGCAGAGTCGAGACTCCTTGGAGCAGGAGTCGGCAGGAGTGAGAGCCGGTATGACACAGGATAGCTTTTTCACCGCAGATCTGGCGAGCGCCGATCCGGATATCGTCCGCGCAATCGATCTCGAGCTGGGCCGTCAGCGCAACGAAATCGAACTGATCGCCTCCGAGAATATTGTTTCGCGCGCCGTGCTGGAGGCGCAAGGGTCGGTGCTGACCAACAAATACGCCGAAGGCTATCCCGGTCGGCGCTATTACGGTGGATGTCAGTTCGTTGATATTGCAGAGGAAATTGCGATCGATCGGGCCAAACAGCTGTTCGGTTGCGGTTTTGCCAACGTGCAACCGAATTCCGGCAGTCAGGCCAATCAGGCGGTATTCCTGGCGCTCCTGCAACCCGGTGACACTTTCATGGGGCTCGATTTGGCAGCCGGCGGCCATCTGACTCATGGTTCTCCGGTCAACATGTCCGGCAAATGGTTCAAACCGGTGCCCTATGGGGTGTGCGTTGTCGACGGACGGATCGACATGGATGCTGTCGAGTGTCTCGCCCAGGAAAACAAGCCGAAGATGATCATTGCTGGCGGCTCAGCCTATGCGCGCTTCTGGGATTTCGAGCGGTTCCGCAAGATTGCCGATTCGGTCGACGAGTTCCTGCGCATGCACGCTTTCATCAATCTGAATCGCATCTGTGAGCAGGACACGGAGTTTCACGGTGTCCAGTTTCGCGCCGGCGACAAC
>JAPOIA010000134.1 GCA_029979185.1 Alphaproteobacteria bacterium
CGTCCCGCCAGACTTGCGGTAGAACTTGCGAAATTTTGCAGGCAGCTTTTCCAGATCGGCCTTGACGGCCCGTATCGCCTCTCCTGCGCCAGCGACCTTTGTGAAGGTCAGCTTTTGCCCGAACCAGTTTATGCGTTCCGAGCGGGATACATCCTGGCCTTTGGTTTCGCCAAAGATCGCCATCATCAAGGGCAGGTGCCGGATACGGCCCGGGTCGGAATTCAGCGGCACCTTGCCGCTGAAGCATTTACCGAGCGGATAGATTTGCGACAGCATGTCCTCGACATCGGCATCCTTCAGTTTGTCCTGATGATCCTTTGTGCGACCATCGTCGACCGGAAAGGACTTGCCATTGACGAGCGTCATCGTATTTCCCTGCACTGAAGCGACAACGCCAGGATAGGCCTTGCGAAAGAGGTCCAGCCGTTCTGCAAGCGATATATCTGCGGCAGCGGCGATGCCACAGCACGACATGAATAACGCTGCGCCCAACGCCATGCGGACAAAACCAGTCCGGCCGGATCGCCCCGTCATGTCCGGCTGTATGCGAATGATCCGGTTTGGCATGCGCTCTCCTTTTTCAAGCAATCTGGTAACCGACCGGCCCGAAGTCCCAGCACTCCATTACAGAATAGCCGAAACCGCTGCCGCCGCATTGGCATGGATCACAATTGCTGCTTGGATTTATGGGTCAAATCAGCCCCAGTCATTTTTCTGCTTTCCGCGGATTGTCCGGACGAAGTAAATCAAATGTAAAACATATCGCGGGAATGTCGGGGAACCAGTCGTCATCTGGTCCGGTCCCCATGTCTTCTCCCAAATCCAGAAGCGCCCAGCTTCTTGTCTGCGCAGGTTTCGCCGCACTGTTCGCCCTTGCTGCGAACCTGCTGTCAGGCATGGCGACCGATACCCGCAATCGCCAGCAACTGAACGAACTTGGCGAACAGATGCTGCGCCGCTCCGAACTGGGCGTGGACTATGCGTTCATCGCCCTCGGCAAGATTGCAGAAAGCAGCGCCATCGGCGCTGCTGCACCGTGCAGCGAAACATTCAGATCTTCGCTGCGTCAGAGAGTATTCAGGCACTCAACCATCAAGGACATCCGGCTGCTCGACAGGAACGGCGCTATCCTGTGTTCGGCCTTTCCTGAAACTGTCACCGGCATAAGCATGCGCGTCGACCTGTCCCAGGCAATCGCAGCACGGAATTCCGGCGTAAAGCTGATGAAGCTTGCCATTCCGGATGGTGAGGCCATGGCCGTAGTGTGGAGCGCCAGCGGCGAGCACAAGTTGATGGCTATCGTCAATACCTCCGCCCTCCTCTTCGATGTCCTGCCCACCGGATTGCGGGACGAGGGCGCAGCCACCATCAACCTGAACGGCGTCAGTTCCAGCGTCGCCAGATATGCGCCGGCAGGCTGGGATCCGGCGGCCAGCGATCTTGAAACATTTGCCGCACATTCGTCGCGCTTTCCATTGAACGCCATCATCCGGGTCAAGGAACCGGCTCTGGCTGCCTGGAATCATTCATCGAACCGGACACTGTTGATGCTTGCGGCTCTCCTGGGACTGGCGTTCGGCGGACTTGCCGCGAGGACCCTGTTCCGGGAGCACCATCCGGTCGCGGCAATCGACAAGGCCCTGTCGGGCCACGAATTCGTGCCGTATTTCCAGCCGATTTTCTCGCTGCGGGACGGAAAGATGACCGGCTGCGAAGTGCTCGCCCGCTGGATCCGGGCGGATGGCACAATCGTGCAGCCCCATCAGTTCATTCCGCTGGCCGAGCAGACGGGGCGGATCGTACCGCTGACATGGCAGCTGGTTGACGAGGCCCTATTGCAGATGCGTCCGTATCTGCGCCGGAACAAGAATTTCTGTCTCGCGTTCAACATCGGCGCGAGCCACCTGCTGCAACCTGGATTTACCGAGGATCTGCGCCGTCATGTCAGCGGCGCCAAGGTCGGGTCGCGCAATGTCGTGATCGAACTGACCGAACGCGAGGAACTGCCGGATCTGGGCAAGGCGCGGGAACTGATTTCCGGCCTGCAGGAGCGGGGATACAAGGTCGCGCTCGACGAGGCCGGCACCGGCCATTCCGGCCTGTCCTACGTGCAGAAACTTGGCGCAGACGTCATCAAGATCGACAAGCTGTTTGTCGATTCCGTCATGACCGAGCGGTCGGCACGCGTGCTGGTGGAATTGCTGGTCAATCTCGCCCGCGAACTGGGCATGACAACGGTTGCCGAGGGGATCGAAACACGCGAACAGGCCGATCTGCTGCGGGAACTGGGCGTCGACCGGGGCCAGGGCTTTCTGGTTTCCCCACCCGTCAACGGCGCACAATTCCAGGCCATGCTGGACCTCAACACGCTTCCGGCTGAACGGGGAACGAAGCAAGAGGCAGCGAAAGCGGCCGATGTGCGGGCCGTCTGATGTCGCAGGCAGCGACTTTGGGCGTGCAAATTGCCGCCATCCAGGGTAGAGGCAAGGCGCGTCTGGCCTGAAAAAAGGCTGGAGGCTCACTACACCACAGCCCAGCCCAGCCCAGCCAGTATCCGGATGACCATGACAGCCAGCAAGACCATCGCCTACCAGGGCGAACCGGGAGCAAACTCCCATATCGCCTGCAAGGATATGTATACGGACTGGGAGTCGTTGCCCTGCGCGACGTTCGAGGATGCTTTTTCCGCGGTCACCAACGGGACAGCCAGCCTTGCAATGATCCCGATAGAAAACTCCATCGCCGGACGCGTTGCCGATATTCACCATTTCCTGCCGAATTCCGGCCTGCATATCATCGGCGAATATTTCCTGCCGATCCGGTTCCACCTGCTTGGCACACAGGATTCCTCGCTGGAGACGATCAAACACGTCTATTCGCACGTGCATGCCCTGGGCCAGTGCCGCAAGATCATTCGCAAATACGGGCTCACGCCGATCGTGACCGGCGACACTGCCGGTTCGGCGCGCGAGGTTGCAGAATGGAACGATCCGTCGAAGGCCTCGCTGGCAACTTCGCTGGCTGGTGAAATCTACGGGCTGAAGACGCTGGCCGAAGACGCCGAGGACGAAAAGCACAATACGACGCGCTTCATCATCCTTTCGAAGGAACCGCAATGGGCTGCCGTCAACAACGGGCCGGTGATGACGACATTCGTTTTCCGCGTACGCAGCGTGCCGGCCGCCCTTTACAAGGCTCTTGGCGGTTTCGCCACCAACGGCGTCAACATGACGAAACTGGAAAGCTACATGGTCGACGGTTCCTTCTCGGCGGCGATGTTCCTTGCCGATGTGGAAGGGCACCCGGACGACACCGGCCTGAAGCACGCCTTCGACGAACTGCGCTTCTTTGCGGCTGTGGACATTCTCGGCGTTTACCCGGCGGCCGGCTACCGGGCAGAACACGCCAGCGACTAAGCGACCGTTAGCTTCAGATCACCCGAACCTGCGCATGAAGTCGAGCAAAGTTTCCTCCACGTCCGCGTCGCCCGTGCCGATGGCAAACGCCGGCGTGATGTGGTTGTGATCGAGGAACTGCCTGATGTGCGGGCGCGGAGCGGCCTTCTCGGCAAGTTCGGCCAGCAGGCGAAACGCGCCGCTCTCGAACCGGACCGGATCGTATTCGGCAACAGTCATGAGCACGGGAAAAGCGCAGTAGTCGATATTGCCGTTCATCTGACGCTTCGCGTACTGGCTCTTGTCGCTGCCATAATAGGCCAGATGATTGGGCGGAGGATCGTCCACATCGATGCCGTAGACGCCGCTCATAAGAATTGCCCCGGCAAAGTCCGGCCCGGATGAGAGATGGAGTTCCTTGCGAAAGGCGTAGTTTGCGACGTGCGTCGCACCCGCCGAATGGCCCATCAGGACGATGCGGTCGGGATCGCCGCCGTATCCGGCAATATTCTGCTGCACCCAGGCCAGCGCCGCGCCGACGTCGCGGGACCCCTCGGGCCACTGGATGGCGGGCGCCAGCCGGTAGGTTGCATTGATGCCGACACAGCCGTTGACGGCGAAGAAGTCGGCGATGTTTCCATAATAGGGTGAGCCGGGCGGAGCCTTGTCGCCACGCACCAGACCGCCGCCATGGAAGAAGATCACCACCGGCCGCTTGTCTGCTGCATCGGCAGGCCTGTGAACGTCGAGCAGGTTACGCTCGCCGCCCGGACCATAGGAAATGTCACGATCGACTTGTATTCCCTGAGCGGGGGCTGCGGCATGCAAACCGGCGTAAAGTGGAGCAAATTCGGCGACCGTGGCCTCGGTAAAGACCTTGCCGCCCGCCCGCACCTTCCCGGCAATCCGATCATGCGCCTGCCCGATCTGTTCGCTGCCGCCATTCGCCATGACTGCCTCCCCTGTTGGCAAGACATTCTAGGCGCAGCCAAAGGCGCGTTCAAATGCAAAACCCTCCAGCCGGGGGAGACTGGAGGGTTCGCCACAGCGCCGAAGCGTCAGGGTTAGGGGGACGCCTCGGGCCCTCGGGCCGTGGCGTCCGCTCAGTTGCAGACGCGAATGTAACGATAGCCGCGGAAGTCGCCCCAGCGGTTGTAGCGCGGGCGCTTCTCGGTCCAGCACTCGCTGTAAACCGGTGCGCTATGGGCGCGGGCAGCGCTGCCGATGATCGCGGCGCCGACAGCCGCAGCGGCCAGACCGCCGAAGAAGGCGCCCTTGCGGCCAAAGCGAGCTTCGGCAGGAGCAGCGGACAGGGCGAGCGTTGCAGCGATTGACAGTGCGGCGACGGTAGCAGTAGCAAACTTTTTCATGATCTCTCTCCAAAGATCGGGAGGCTCGGTGGCCCCCGTGTTTCGATGATTGGAGAGTATTGACTGGAGCGCCGCCGCGATGTGCGTTTTCGCACACGAGAAAAGCAAGTGAATTCAGCTAGTTGTCAAATCAGTTTGCCAGGGATGATTCCCTGCCGAACGCAGGGCGCGATCGGAAGCCGCTACAAGCGGCGAATGCTTGTCACCGCGCCGAAGCTGTTGGCGGCAATTCGCGCTACAGCCGTGGCAAGCGGTTCGCTGGCAACAAGCATGTGATGTCCGTTGGCATGCAGCAGCGTGTGGGGGTCACGCATGATCCCGACATGACCGTTCCAGAAGACAAGATCGCCGCGCTGCAGGGACACATTCCATCCCCCCGGCTCACCGGCCAACGCGTCGCCGCTGGCGACGCGCGTGCCGATAGCAGCCTCCTGCATGTCGGTATCGCGCGGTACGGAAATCCCGGCCGCATCCAGCGCGGTCTGCACGAGGCCGGAGCAGTCGATGCCGTGGGCCGTCTTGCCTCCCCAAAGATAGGGAACGCCGACAAACCGCTCCGCCACAGCGACAAAATCGTCTTCTGCATGGTCCAGCGGTTCGATATGGCTGGCCCAGACAAAACCTTCATCCTCCACCCGGGCGAAATTTCCCTCGATAGCCGTGATCGCCAGCCTGGAATTAAGCGGCAGGACCGCCGCAACAGGCAGTTTCATGGAAGGGCCGGGATAGAGAAACGTCGAAAGCTCGCGGACCCTATGGGTCGGCGGAGCGGATGAGGACGCCAGCGCCGCGGCGGGTACGTAGCCGACATATCCATCCGCCTCCAGCTGGCACCAGGCCCAACCCTCTTCGATCTCGTAGACCTGAACGCATTCTCCGCGCAGCGCCTGGGTGGAGAGCGATGCGCCGGGCGAAGGTTCACCGCGCATATCCGCCACGCCGGCCACAATGCGTTCGGATCGTCTATCGACAAAATGCAGCGCATTTACCTTGCCGCGCAGGTGAGCGGCGGCGATATCCGGCCGTGCGGGAGTCAGCCGCTTGTCGAAACCTTCCGGCAGATCTGACTCATTCATCGCGGTAACACCCGGGCCTTTTCGATGACGAGATCGCCCAGCCGCTCCACGTACAAGGCCCCGGCCACAGTGCGCTGGATGATGACGTTGCGGCCATCCTGCGTATCGCGCCGCCGGGTCAGCAGCCCGGCCTTGCCCATTGTATCCAGTGCGCGTGTGATCACAGGCTTGGTCACGTTCAACCGATAGGCGAGCCCGCGCACTGTATGCGGCGGGGTTTCAAGATAGACGATCAGAAGTATCGACAACTGCCGCATGGACAGATCCGCCATGCCGTCCGGCGTTGCATCGCGAACGATATCCAGTGCCGTGTTGTGCAACAGACCCAGCGCCTGGTTCTGCTTAAGGTCTACCGACATATCCCCTACCCGATGGTCTGTCCTGCAACCCGCGATCAGTCATTACGGAAACGAACTATTCTCCATGGGCGGCCGGATTGCAAGTTCACGAGGTTTGTCCAAGCGGTCAGGACTTCCTGCCGAACCGGTCTTCCAGGAACTTGTAGACCAGCCGTACGCATTGCCCCTCGGCTCCTTCCGGGCGGCCGGTCTTGCCCGGCGGCGTCCAGGCATACAGATCGAAGTGGCCCCAGGCTTTCGCCTTGCCGGTAAACTTCTGCAGGAACAGGGCGGCTGTGATTGCGCCCGCAAACGGGCCGCTCGAAACGTTGTTGGTATCGGCAATCTTGCTGGACAGCATCGCTTCATACGGCTTCCACAACGGCATACGCCAGACCGGATCGGCAATGTCGAGGCCGGTCTGCACCATCGCGTCGGCAGTTACGTCATCATTGCAGAAAAACGACGGCAGATCCGGCCCCGTTGCAACGCGTGCGGCCCCCGTCAGCGTTGCAAAGTCGAACATGAAGTCCGGCGCATCGTCATCGCCGAGCGCCAATGCATCGGCAAGAATCAACCGCCCTTCCGCATCGGTATTGCCGATTTCAACGGTAATGCCCTTGCGGCTCGGGTAAACATCGCCGGGACGGAAGGCATTGCCAGCGACGGAGTTTTCGACAACCGGCAGGAGCAGACGCAGGTTGACATCCAGCTTGGCGTCCATGATCGCCCGGGCTATCGCAAGCGCAACAGCCGCTCCGCCCATGTCCTTCTTCATCATCAGCATGGCGGCGGCCGGTTTCAGATCGAGGCCGCCGGTATCGAAACAAACGCCCTTGCCGACAAGAGTCACTTTCGGCGCACGCGCCCTGCCCCAACGAATATCGATGAGCGCAGGCGCATCGGCGCCCGCCCGCCCAACAGCGTGGATCAGCGGGAAATTCTGCTTCAGCAGCTGTTCGCCTTTGATGACGCGGGTCTTTGCCTTGTATGTTCTGGCGACCTCCAGTGCAGCAGCGGTCAGCGCTGGTACGCCGAGATCGTTGGCCGGTGTGTTGATCAGGTCGCGAGCCAGATGGACGCTACCGGCGAGCCGCAAAACCCGTGCCGTATCGACGCCTTTGGGCGCGACCAGTTGCGGGAAGACCTTCGGTTTCTTGCGATACAGATCGAAGCTGTAGGCGGCCAGCATCCATGCGGTTGCCGCTGTCTCCAGCCCGGCAAGACCACCGTGCGGCTCATTGGCGAAATGATAGTCGCCAGCCGGCAAGGCCTCCACCATTTTGCCATAGGCCAGAGCATCGGCGCCGCTTCCGGATGTGGCGCTGCCATTGTTCTCCGGCGCTCCGAACACCACGGCGAACCCCGGTTTGCCGTCCACCTGCGCAAGCAATACCTGCGCGGGCTTCGCCTCAAACCCCTGCCTGTCGGCAAGGGCTCCGATACTCGCGGGAAGCGATTTGCGCAGCGCCGGCCAACTGCCGGGCGTGGCGAAGTAGACCGGTACGGACTTTGCGGAAGCGCGGGCAAACTGGATCGACATTCTCACTCTCCGGAATCATCACGTGTCATTTCGGGTCATACGAACAATACCGTTAA
>JAPOIA010000135.1 GCA_029979185.1 Alphaproteobacteria bacterium
GGCCCGGCGCGATAAGCTGGAACCCCTCGGCCAGATCAGCTATCTGACGTCTCCGGCCTGGGAGGAACTGGCGGCACAATTTCCTCAGGCAGAAGACGTTTATTTGCCGGAATATACGCATTTCTTGCCAATGCAGGATCCCGCCTTGGTAGCGAGGTATATTCTCCGTTCATTCGAGGCTTCAGGAGGCGGAGGTAGTGGACCGTTCGAGGTTTCCAAGAATGGTCCAATCCAATGAGGCGCGGTGAACCGACCCAACGCCGCTTCCACGGCAGCAACGCCACGCTCGCCTATGCCGATTGGCCAGGAGAGCCGGGCGCACCCACCGTGCTGCTGGTGCACGCCACCGGCTTTCACGCGCGTGTATGGGACCGGCTGGTGCTGGAATTGCCGGAAACCTGGCGGGTGGTAGCGGTGGATTTGCGCGGGCATGGC
The DNA here is from genome assembly GCA_029979185.1 of Alphaproteobacteria bacterium. GTDB lineage: Bacteria > Pseudomonadota > Alphaproteobacteria > Rhizobiales > Beijerinckiaceae > Terripilifer. The sequence continues at coordinate 436 of JAPOIA010000135.1, forward strand.
CGGTCTTCGAAAGAAGGACCGTTCGACCGGTGGGAGTATTATGGCCAGGACCTCGTGGAGTTTATCGACCATCTGGGCCTGGAGAACGCCATCCCCGCCGGCCATTCCATGGGCGGCTGGGCTGTCTGCTATGCGGCGCTGGAGCGGCCCCGGGCCTTTCGGCATCTGGTGCTGATCGACCCGACCATGAACTCGCCGGAATTCTATGGCCAGGACAGATTCCCGGATATGAAGACCCCCGCGGATCACCCCTCGTCGCGGCGTCGGAACGATTGGCCGGACTGGCACGCTTTCCACGGCCGGCTGCACGACCGCGAGCCCTACTCGCTCTGGCAACCGGAGGTGCTGGAGGACTATTGCCGGCATGGCCTGCTGCCTGCGCCCTCCGGCGATGGTTACGTGCTGGCCTGCCCACCCATCGTGGAGGCCTCCGTCTACATGAACAGTTGGCGGGCCTACCTGCATCCGCGGCTGAAAGATATCGCAGCGCCGGTGACGATCCTGCGGGCGCGCCGCCGTCAATTGCCGAAGCTGGGCCAGACAGACTATGCCGGCTCTCCCACCTGGGAAAAGCTGTGGGAGTTGTTTCGGCAGGCCGAGGACGTGTCTCTGCCGGACTACACCCACTTCATCCCGATGCAGAACCCGGGCCTGGTGGCGGGCTATATCGAGCGGGCGGCGGGTTAAACCTCCATCACCACGCGCCCGACAACAGTCCGGTTTTGAATCGGGCGCATGGCGTCCGCAATGTTCGGCCACTTGATCCTATGCGAGATGTGGGGGCGGAGGCGCCCCTGCTCCGCCAGTGTGATCAGGGTGGCTATGGTTTTCTCGTTCAATCCAGGAATGCGGCGGCCTATTTCCCCAGCGCGGAAGCCAACGGCGGAAGCGCCCTTGATCAATAACAGGTTCGAGCGGATCGACACCGGTGGACCGCCGGTAAAACCGATATAAACCACGCGACAACCGTAGTTCATGCAGCGCAAGCTCTGCTCGGCGATATCACCGCCGACCGGATCGAAGATCACATCCGCGCCGCGTCCACCGGTCAGGCCCTTCACCACATCGCGCAATTCTGTTGTGGTATAGTTGATCACATGGTCAGCCCCCTGCGCCTTGACGATCGCCAGCTTCTCGTCAGTGCCAGCCGTGGCGATGACATAGGCGCCCAGCAACTTGCCCACATGCACCGCCGCAAGCCCGACGCCACCAGCGGCGCCATGCACCAGCAGCACCTCGCCTGCCTCAAGGCGTCCCCCATGGGTCAGCGCGTTCCATGCCGTCATATAGCAGGACCGAAACGCCGCGCCTTCAGCATAGTCGAAGGTGGACGGCAGGCGGTGCACCTGTCCCTTATCGAGAGCGCAGACCTCGGCGAACACACCAGGCCGGCCGCTGGTCATGACCTTGTCCCCAATGGCAAAGCCTTCCGCACCCTTTCCCAGCGCGATGACATCGCCGCAGGCTTCCAGGCCCGGCACAAAGGGAACAGGTGGCTTCAGTTGATAACCGCCGGCGCACATGAGGACGTCGACATAGCTGATGCCCCATGCCTTGTGCTGCACCAGGATCTGGCCGGGGCCGGGCTCGGGCGTACCCCGTTCCTCGACCGTCAGGGTTTCCGGGGGGCCGTAATCAGGGCAAACGATGGCGCGCATGACGATGTAACCTTTGTTCGGACAATTGCGGAGGCAGAATACCGAATACGGAAGCGCTTGCAGCAGTTTCCTGTCGTTTAACTGTTTGCCGGTGTGTCGGCTTGCCGCTAGAGTGCTCTTCTGCCTACCGATCCTGCCAACAGAGCAGGACAGCAAACGCGACAATGATCCTTGGGAAACGCCACTTGCCGAAGACCGCACCCGATAGGTGGAGTCCCGCAACCGAGCCAGGACGCGATGCCTCTACCTGATCTCGACCGCCACGACACCTTCCCAAAGCTGTTGCGCCATAACGCCGGCGCACGGGGCAATCGCCCCGCAATGCGCGAGAAAAATCTGGGTATCTGGCAGACCTTCACCTGGTCCGAACAGGCGGCAGAAGTACGGGCGTTGGCCTGCGGCTTTGCCAATCTGGGCCTGAAGCGCGGCGACCATATCTCCGTCATCGGCGAGAACCGCCCCAGGCTCTATTGGAGCATCGCTGCTGCGCAGGCCCTGGGCGCAATCCCGGTGCCGGTGTATCAGGACTCTGTCGCCAACGAGATGCAGTTCATCCTGGAGCATGCTTCGGTCAAAATCGTCATCGCAGAGAACCAGGAGCAGGTCGACAAGGTCCTGTCGATCAAAGACCGTCTGCCAGAGCTCCACACCATCGTCTATTGCGACCCGCGCGGATTACGCGACTACACAGAGGCCTTTCTGCACCACTATGACGGCGTCCTGGCCAAAGGCCGCGACTATGACAAGGTGCATGACAAGTTCTTCGACGAGCAGGTCGATGCCGGCAAGGGTAGCGACCATGCCATCATGTGTTACACGTCAGGCACAACCGGGCAGCCGAAGGGTGTTGTTCTCACCCATAGAAACTGCATCAAGATCGGCGCAATGGCGATCGAATTCGACAAGCTGTCGGAAAAGGATGACGTGCTCGCCTACCTGCCGATGGCCTGGGTTGGCGACAACCTGTTGTCTTATGGCCAATCGCATATCGCCGGCTTTTGTATGGCATGCCCGGAATCGTCCGAAACGCTGCTGATCGATCTGCGGGAGTTGGGGCCGACCTATTTCTTTGCGCCGCCGCGCATCTTCGAGACCATGCTGACCAGCGTCATGATCCGGATGGAAGATGCGGGGCGGTTCAAAAAGTGGCTGTTCCACACCTTTCTGGACCACGCCAAAAAGGTCGGCGAGCGGATTCTGGATGGCAAGTCCGTCGGCCTGGTCGACCGGATCAAGTATGCGCTGGGCGAGATTTGCATCTATGGCCCGCTGAAAAACATGTTGGGCCTGTCGCGCATGCGCATCGGCTATACCGCCGGCGAGGCGATCGGGCCGGAGATTTTTGTGTTTTTCCGCGCGCTCGGCATCAATCTGAAACAGGCGTATGGCCAGACCGAAGCCTCTGTCTTTGTGACCTTGCAGCCGGATGGCGAGGTGCGGCCGGATACGGTCGGCAAGGCTGCGCCGGGTGTCGAGTTGAAAGTCGTCGAAGGCGGCGAAGTCATGTACCGCTCCGAAGGCGTGTTCCTGGAATACTACAAGAACCCTGACGCCACCGCATCGACCAAGACACCCGATGGCTGGGTGCACACCGGCGATGCCGGCTTCATCGACGATAGCGGACATCTGCACATTATCGACCGGGCCAAGGATGTCGGCAAACTGGCAAGCGGCGACCTGTTCGCGCCGAAGTATCTGGAGAACAAGCTGAAATTCTTCCCGAACATCCGCGAGGCGGTCGCGGTCGGCGATGGCCGGGATTTTGCCGCCGTCATGATCAACATCGACGCCGACGCGATGGGCAACTGGGCGGAACGCCGGAACATCGCCTATGCCTCTTATCAGGAATTGTCGGCCCTGCCCGCGGTCTATGAACTGATGGCGTCGCATCTGGCAGAGATGAATGCTGGCCTCGCGAAAGAGCCGCAAATGGCGGCGAGCCAGATCCGGCGCTTTCTGGTGTTGCCAAAGATGCTGGAGGCCGATGACGGAGAAATGACCCGGACTCAGAAAGTGCGGCGCTCGGCGGTCGCCACCAAATACGCGCCGCTGATCGAAGGACTCTACAACGGCGCGACATCGGTCTACATGGAGGTCGAGGTGACGTTCGAGGACGGGCGGCGCGATATCGTCAAGGGCAATGTCCCGATCTGGGATGTCGACGCAGCATCCGGCGCAATGGCGCGGGCGGCGGAGTAACCGGCGATGGCTGAAACCGCAGAAACTCTTTTGACTGTCGAAAACATCACGCTGCGCTTTGGCGGCGTAAAGGCGCTGACGGACGTTTCATTCGATATCCGCAAGGGCGAAATTAGAGCGATCATCGGGCCGAACGGCGCCGGCAAATCGTCAATGCTGAATTGCATCAATGGGTTCTACCACCCACAGGAAGGCCGGATCACCTACAAGGGCCAGACGCGAAAGCAGATGCGCCCCTACGAAGCCGCCAGCCAGGGTATCGCCCGCACCTTCCAGAACATCGCCCTGTTCCGTGGGATGAGTGTACTCGACAACGTGATGACCGGGCGGGTGCTAAAAATGAACAGCTCCCTGTTCGAACAGGCCTTCTTTTTCGGACGCGCCCGCAGTGAGGAAATCGCGCATCGCGCCAAGGCGGAGGAGGTCATCGACTTCCTGGAAATCAACGCCATCCGCAAGACGCCAGTCGGCCGCCTGCCCTACGGCCTGCAAAAGCGCGTTGAGCTGGCCCGCGCGCTGGCCGCAGAGCCGGACCTGCTATTGCTGGATGAGCCCATGGCCGGCATGAACGTGGAGGAAAAAGAGGATATGAGCCGCTTTATCCTGAACGTGAACGCCGAATTCGGAACGACCATCGCGTTGATTGAGCATGACATGGGCGTTGTCATGGACCTGTCCGACCGGGTGGTCGTGCTGAACTATGGCGAAAAGCTCGCCGATGGCACGCCGGACGAGGTGCGCAGCGATCAGGCCGTGATCGACGCCTACCTTGGCGCATCGCATTGATTGGGAGCGTGCTCTAGTGGAATTTTTCACGGATTTCTTCGTCGGCCCGATCATGGAAATGGTCAAGGCGCCGGAATTTCTGGCCGAAGTCGCCATCGCCGGGTTGATGTCCGGCGTGATGTACTCGCTGGTCGGACTGGGCTTTGTGCTGATCTTCAAGGCATCGGGCATCTTCAATTTCGCACAAGGCGTCATGGTGCTGTTCGCGGCGTTGAACTTCGTCGGGCTGATGGATTCCGGCGTGCACCCGATCATCGCGTTTGTCGCCACCCTGGTCATCATGACCTTGCTGGCGATAGCGATTGAAAAATTGGTGTTGCGGCATCTGGTGAACCAAAGCCAGCTGATCCTGTTCATGTCGACCATCGGCATCGCCTTTTTCCTGGAAGGCTTTGGCGAATTGATCTGGGGCGGCAATGTGCGGCCGCTGCATGTCGGGATTCCGGACGACGTCATCTTTATCGCCAACGGCTCTATCCTGATCCAGGAGGCGGACCTGTTCGCCGGTGTTACTGCTGCATTCCTTGTGACGGTCTTGGCGCTGGGCTTTCGCTACACTGCCGTTGGACGGGCGCTGCGGGCGGTGGCGGACGATCACCAGGCGGCGCTGTCGGTCGGCATTCCGCTGAACCATATCTGGATTATCGTCTGGGCGGTGGCGGGCTTCGTCGCTCTGGTGGCGGGCATCATGTGGGGCACCAAACTGGGCGTGCAATTCTCGATATCCATTGTGGCACTGAAGGCGTTGCCGGTGTTGATCCTGGGGGGGTTCACCTCCATTCCCGGCGCAATCATCGGCGGCCTTATCATCGGCATGGGCGAGAAAATCGCAGAGGTTTACTGGGGCGCTTTGTTCGGCGGCGCCATCGAGGAATGGTTCGCCTACATCGTCGCGCTCATTTTCCTGCTGTTCAGGCCGCAAGGCTTGTTCGGCGACAAGATCATAGACCGGGTTTAGAGGTAGGAACACGACATGCTCTATCGCGAAGCCGGCGATTTCAAAACATCTTACGCCAAGGACCAGGCGCTGATACCGATCCGCCAGGACCGGGTGATGCTCTATATCTGCATTGCCATCGCCCTGGCATTGCCCTTCGTGGCCAATGACTATTTTCTGGGCTCGATCGCTATCCCGGTGCTGATCATGGTGATTGCCGCCATCGGCCTGAACCTGCTGCTGGGCTTCTGCGGGCAAATTTCGCTAGGCTCCGGCGCGTTCATGGCGGCAGGCGCTTACATGGCCTACAAATGCGCGACAGCATTCCCATGGATTCCGATGCCGGTCTCGATCATCCTGGCCGGCATCGCGACGGCGCTGATCGGATTGGCCTTCGGCCTGCCCGCGGTGCGGATCAAAGGCTTTTACCTGGCCGTAGCGACCTTGGCGGCACAATTCTTTCTATTGTGGCTGTTCACGCATGTGCCCTGGTTTGTCAACTACACCATGAGCGGCGTGCCGACACCACCACCCGCGACCGTACTGGGCGTCTATGTGACGGGGGCGGATGCGCCGAACTGGGCCAAGTATCTGTTCGTGCTGGCATTCTGCGCAGGACTCACCTGGATCGCCTACAACCTCGTGCGCAGCCGCATCGGCCGCACCTGGATGGCGATCCGCGATATGGATATCGCCGCGGAGTTGATCGGCATCCGCCCGCTGTGGACCAAGCTGACAGCGTTCGCGATCAGCTCGTTTTATTGCGGGATTGCCGGCGCACTCTGGTCGTTCTGTTTCATCAATACGGTGGAGCCAACAGCGTTCGACATCAACCGGTCGTTCCAAATCCTATTCATGGTGATCATCGGCGGCCTGGGATCAATCCTGGGCAGCTATTTCGGCGCGATCTTCATCACGCTGTTCCCGATCCTGCTGAACAGCGCACCGGCCTGGTTCGGCCTGGAAATCCCCGGCAACATCATCACCAATCTGGAATTCATGATCTTCGGCGCGATGATCGTGTTCTTCCTGATCGCCGAGCCCAACGGCTTGGCCAGACTTTGGCAATTGGGGAAGGAGAAGCTGCGGCTATGGCCCTTCCCACACTAAATCTGACCGCGTGCTGCGAAACCGATCGGCGCGCGATTGGTGTGTTGAGTGCAACAATCGCAACGGGAGGAACCCTATGATCCTGCGCACTTTGACCCTGGCAGCCACAGCTGTCGCGACACTGGCAACCGCGGTGCCGGCGATGGCTGAAGGGGGCCACTTCATCCCGGTGATGTCCTACCGGACAGGCCCATATGCGCCAAACGGCGTGCCGTTTGCCAATGGCTATATCGACTATTTTGAGATGCTGAACCACCGCGACGGCGGTGTCGGCGGCGTGCCCTTCATCCTGGAAGAGTGTGAGACCGGTTATAAGACTGACCGCGGCATCGAATGCTATGACCGCCTGAAAAACAACAACGGCGGCGCTGTCGTGCTGTCGCCCTGGTCGACCGGCACGACCTATGGCCTGTTGGAGAAAGCGGCGAAGGATGAAATCCCGATCGTGACGCTGGGTTATGGCCGCACCTCCGCCGCCGATGGCCGCGTATTCCCCTGGGTTTTCAACTTCCCGGCGACATACTGGAGCCAGGCTTCCAGCATGGTCCGCTATATCGGCCAGGAAATGGGCGGTCTTGACAAGCTGAAAGGCAAAAAGATCACGCTGGTTCACTTCGACCACCCGGGCGGTCGCGAGCTGATCC
>JAPOIA010000136.1 GCA_029979185.1 Alphaproteobacteria bacterium
AGCACGAGGTGCGGGTCGAAGTCGCCCCAGTCCGTAAAGAACTCCGGCGTAGACCAAACATCACTGCGTGGCGCCGTGCTGCAAGCGACAGTCTTGCCGATCGCGTGCAGCAGGGCAAGCGCGCTTTCGCCGCACGAAAAGTATCGCAGGCCAGGCGCCACAACGAAGTGCAACGAGGGAGTTGGCTGTGATTATTGCAGTGCTTGGCGGTGGTAACGGATCCTATGCCGCGGTCGCGGATTTTGGCGAGGCAGGGCATGATGTCCGCTGGTGGCGCCGCGATATCAAGAGCTTCGGCGACCTGCTGGACACCCGTTCCATCACGGTTAAAGATCACAAGGGTAGCCGGACAATAGCGATCAATCCGGTTGCGGACATGGGCGAGGCGATTGCCGGAGCCAGCATGATACTGGCGCCGACACCGGCCAATGCACAGGAGGATCTCGCCGCAGCGCTGGCGCCGCATCTGACCGACGGACAGGTGATCTACCTGCCGCCGGGTTCGTTCGGCTCCTACATCATGATGAAGCGCATTCGCGACGCCGGTTCAAAGGCCGATATAGCCATTGCCGAGACCGGGACCCTCCCGTGGCTGTGCCGCAAACAGGGCCCGGCCGAAGTGCGCATAACCACCCGCGCCTCGCGCCTGCCGACCGGAGTGCTTCCGGCGCGCAAGAGCGCAGAAGTGCTGGCAGTGATTTCCCAGGCATTTCCCGGCGCAATCGAACCGGCGGAAGACGCGTTGGCGGGCGCATTGATGAATGCCGGGCCGATCATCCATCCACCGCTGATCCTTATGAATGCGGGACCGATTGAACATTTCGACAAATGGGACATCCACAACGAGGGTACCCAGCCGTCGATCCGCCGGGTTCATACCGCACTGGACAACGAACGCATCGCGGTGCGCGAAGCGCTCGGCTACAAGGCGCCCCATTTCCCGCTTGCCGATCACTACGAGACGAGCAACTGGATGTACGGCAATCTCGCCCACGACAAGCTGGTCGGCTCCGGGGACTGGCACGAAAAGCTGAACCTGACCACCCACCGCTACATGAGCGAGGACATCGCCATAGGACTCGCGCTCCTGGTCTCCATCGCCGACAAGGCCGGCCTGCCTGCGCCGGTGGCGAGCGGCCTTCTTGCCATCGCAGGGGCCATCAACGGCAAGGATTTTCGCAAGACCGGCCGCACGCTGGAAAATCTGGGGCTGGCCGATATCGACGCCGCCAGCCTGCAGAAGATGCTGCAAGACGGCATTTAGGAGAACTCTGGAATGCATACCCAGACGATTGCGTGCATTGGCGCCGGCCGCATGGGGCGCGGCATTGCCCATAGTGTCGCCTATGCCGGCCATCCGGTCCGGCTGCTCGACGCCAAGGCGCGCAGTGCGGAAGACTTCCGGAAACTGGAAGCGGAAGCGACGAATGAAGTCGCCGCAAGCCTTGCCATAGTCGCATCGCTGGGCGGGTTCGAGAAGGACAACATCCCGGCGCTGATGGACCGTGTGTCGATCTGGCCGCTTGAGCAGGCAGCCGAAGCGCTGGCCGGAGCGGATATCGTGTTTGAGGGTGTGCCGGAAGTACGCGAGGCCAAGGCCGATGCCTTTGCCCTGTTCGATGCCCATGCCGACCGGAATGCCGTGCTTGCTTCCACCACCTCGACCATGCTGTCGACGGACCTCGCGGAACTGACCGAACGGCGCGCGCATTTCCTCAATGCGCACTGGCTGAACCCGGCCTTCCTTGTGCCGCTTGTGGAAGTTAGCCCATCGGACGAAACATCGCTTGACGTGCAGAAACGGCTCATGGATTTCCTGGAATCAATCGGCAAGGTACCGGTGATCTGCAAGGCTTCGCCCGGCTATATCGTGCCGCGCATTCAGGCCCTGGCCATGAACGAGGCAGCACGTCTTGTCGAGGAAGGCGTCGCAAGCGCCGAAGATGTGGACAGGGCAGTGAAATACGGCTTCGGCCTGCGCTTTGCCGTACTCGGCCTGCTCGAGTTCATCGACTGGGGCGGCGGCGACATTCTCTACTATGCCAGCCGCTACATGAGCGGCGCGTTCAACGACCCGCGCTTCGAGGCGCCGGAGATCGTGAAGAGGAACATGGAGGAAGGGCGAATCGGCCTGAAAACTGGCCAGGGCTTTTTCGACTATGCCTCAATGGATGTCGACGCCTATCGTCAGGAACGTCTGGCAGCATTTCTCAAATCGCTGCAAAATGCCGGTCTGGCGCGCCCGCCTGTCCTGTAAATTCCGTCCCCATAACAAGGATCATGCGATGAAACTCTGGTATCAAAGTTATGTCGACTACGAACATGGCGCCGACTATTGGGACGAGCTGCGCAAGCATCTGGACGCCATTGTCGATCCCGGCACGCAGGTGGATATCAAGGGCATAACCCCTCACGACAATTACGCCCACCCGATCGTCGAGTGGCGTTGCGCGCGCGAGGTTATCTGTAACGCCGTACAGGCGGAACGCGAAGGCTACGACGCATTCATCATCGGCCATTTTCAGGATGCCGGCCTGTACGAAGCGCGTTCTGTCGTCGACATTCCGGTGATCGCGATGGGCGAAGCGTCGATGCTCTACGCCTGCCAGCTGGGCCAGCAGATCGGTATCGTCACGATCAACCGGCGCTATATCCCGTGGTTTCATCACCAGATCGGCAAATATGGATTACGCGAACGGGTAACCGGCGTCGATGCCATGCAGTTCGAACCGGGTCAGATACTTGCCGCCTTCGGATCAGACGAGCGGCTGGAGGAAGTCCGCCAGCTGTTCGATACGCAGGGGCAGCCGCTGGTTGACCGCGGGATCGACGTGATCATTCCGGGCGGCGGTATCCCGATGCTGCTGTTCTCGCAAATCCAGGGACACCGGGTCGGCGGCGCGCCGGTCATAAACGGCATACCGATTGTCGTGAAAATGGCGGAAATGGCGGTCAAGCTGAAAAAGGCTACCGGTATGTCGGTCAGTCGCACATCGGACTATGTCAAGGCTCCGCCGGAAATCATCGAAGAGTTCATGACCAATCCGAAGGGGCTTTGAGATCCTGGAAGCGCAGGTGGATTTGCCCCCCGGTCAGGTCCTGCTAGATTGAAGAATTGAAACGGCGGCCTTTCAAGGCAAGGCCGTGACGCAGAGCGGAACAGTAAACCCATGGCCGAACGTTCGTTCAAGAAGGAAGTTGAGGTCCTGCGCCTTGGCGCCAACCAGGTGTTCACAGGTGAGGCTATTCTGGCGGTGACGAAGGCCCTGCTGGAATGCGGGGTAAGCTATGTCGGCGGCTATCAGGGTGCGCCGATATCGCATCTGATGGACGTTCTGGCGGATGCCAAGCCGATCCTCGACGAACTGGGAGTCCATTTTGAGAACAGCGCCAGCGAGGCGGCGGCAGCGGCCATGCTATCCACCTCCATGCATTATCCGGTGCGCGGCGCCGTCACCTGGAAATCGACCGTCGGCACGAATGTCGCGTCCGATGCGCTGGCAAATCTGGCCTCCGGCGGCGTAACCGGCGGCGCGCTTATCGTCATCGGCGAGGACTACGGCGAAGGCTCCTCGATCATGCAGGAGCGCACCCATCCCTTCGCCATGAAATCGCAGATCTGGCTGCTCGATCCACGCCCCAATACGCAAAGCATAGTCGATGCGGTGCGGCATGGCTTCGAACTTTCGGAAGCCAGCCATACGCCGGTGATGCTGGAAATGCGAATCCGCGCCTGCCACGTGCATGGTTCTTATGTCACGCAGGACAATGTGCGGCCCAAGTTCACGCTGGAAGATGCCCGCAACCATCCACGGCGCGATACCGAGCGGATCGTGCTACCGCCTGCTTCCTTCAGCCACGAGTTCGAGAAGATCGAGCAGCGCCTGCCCGCTGCCATCAAATACATCAAGGACAACGGGCTCAACGAGATTTTCGACGGCGACCTTTCGGAGATCGGCATCATCGCTCAGGGCGGATTGTACAACGGTGTCATTTCGGCACTACGGGCGCTGGGGCTGGCCGATGTCTATGGCGAAACGCGCGTTCCGCTCTATTCCATGAACGTTACCTATCCGCAGGTGCCGGACGAGATCGAGGATTTCTGCCGCGGCAAAAAGGCGGTCCTCGTCGTCGAAGAAGGCTATCCCGAATATATCGAGCAGGCGATCAACACGATCCTACGACGGGCGAAGATCGACACGCCATTGATGGGCAAGGGATGCCTTCCGGAGGCTGGCGAATATACCGCTGGAGTGCTGATTGCCGGCTTCAGGAAGTTCATGACCGAGGCCGGGCTGGAAGCTGCCATGACACCGCTGCCGGCGCCGCCTGCGTCACAGAAGGAGGTCATGGCCAACCTCGCGACCGGGATTCCACCGCGCCCGCCGGGATTCTGCACGGGTTGCCCGGAACGTCCCATCTTCTCGGCGATGCGGCTGGCGCAGGACGAACTCGGCGAACGGCATGTGGCTGCAGATATCGGCTGCCACCTGTTCTCGTCCATGCCACCTTTCAACATCGGCGCCAGCACCATGGGGTACGGCCTTGGCGCAGCATCTGCCGCAGGGCTCAATATCGGCAAGGGCAAGCGCTCTATCGCGGTGATGGGCGATGGCGGCTTCTGGCACAATGGCCTGTCCAGCGGCGTCGCCAATGCCGTGTTCAACAAGAGCGACGACGTTATCGTTCTGGTCGACAATTTCTACACATCGGCGACCGGCGGCCAAGACATCCTGTCATCGCGGGCCACCAATACATTCCGCTCGACGAAACATCCGCTGGAAGAAGCGGTGAAAGGCGTTGGCGTCGAATGGGTCAAACGCATCGACCATACCTATAACGTCAATTCCATGCGCGACGTGCTGAAGGACGCGCTGACTACGAAAGCGCCGGGCCCCAAGGTTGTCATTGCATCGAGCGAGTGCATGTTGAACCGGCAAAGGCGTGAAAAGCCGCTGGTGCGCAAGGCAATCAATGACGGCAAACGCACGGTGCAGGAAAAGTTCGGTGTCGATGAAGACATCTGTACGGGCGATCACGCCTGCATGCGCATTTCCGGTTGCCCGTCGCTGACCCTGAAGGAAAGCAACGATCCTTTGAAGGATGATCCGGTGGCCTCGGTGGATTCGTCCTGTGTCGCCTGTGGCCATTGCGGCGAGGTGGCCGATGCCGCAATTCTGTGTCCGTCCTTCTATCGTGCCGATACGATCCACAATCCTTCGAAACTGGATACTTTCCTTGCTCCGCTGCGCAAGAAATTCATCACCTGGCTGCAAGCGCGGCGGCATTCAAGGCGGCTGAGCGAAGCATCATCAGCCATCGCAGGGGAAGCACGATGAGCGCCAGTCTTTCCAATGATCAGCCGATTGCCATTGCGATCATGGCGCTGGGTGGACAGGGCGGCGGCGTCATGCAGTCGTGGCTCGTCACGCTCGCCGAACAGCAGGGCTGGATTGCTCAATCCACCAGCGTGCCGGGCGTTGCCCAGCGCACCGGAGCGACGGTCTATTATGTCGAGATGATCGGCAAGGCCGCCAAGCGTCCCGTCCTGTCACTGATGCCAATCCCCGGAATGGTCGATGTGGTCGTCGCTGCGGAATGGATGGAGGCAGGCCGCGCCATCCAGCGCGGATTCGTGACACCGGATCGTACATGCCTGATTGCTTCGACACACCGGCAATTCTCGGTGGCGGAAAAAACAGTGCCCGGCGATGGCTCCATGGACCCGCAGGTTGTGCGTGTAGCTGCCGATGCGTCCGCTAAAGAGGTTTTCGCGGCAGACATGGCGGCGCTGGCGGAAGAAAACGGCAGCGTCATTTCTGCATCGATGTTCGGCGCCATTGCCGCATCCGGGGCATTGCCATTCCCGCGGGAGGCCTTCGAGGAAGCCATTCGCAGCCAGGGCGTCGGCGTCAACGCCAGCCTGAAAGCATTCGCCGCCGGATACGACGCTGTTTCACCTGCCGCGGCAAAGCCTCTCGAAATGACAGCCTCGTCTGCTGCCGTATACACGTCGGAACGGCGGATGAGCGGCGGAACAGCTGAACAGCAGGCTGCCTTTGCCGCGTTGCAAAAGCGCATAGAAAGGGATCTGCCACCCGTTGCCCACGACATGGCGCAGACCGGCCTTGCACGCGTGGTGGACTTTCAGGACACTGCTTATGGCGAGGAATATCTCGCCCGCCTGCAGCGCATTCACACGCTCGACCAGCAGAATGGCGGCGAGGCGAGAAACTTCACGGCAACGCAGGAAGCTGCCAAGTATATAGCTGCTGCCATGACATACCGCGACGTAATCCGCGTCGCCGATCTCAAGATCCGCGCAAGCCGGTTCGATCGCATCCGCAAGGATGTCAAGGCATCGGACGAGCAGATAGTCGCCATGACAGAGTTTCTGCATCCGCGCGTCGAGGAGATCGCCGAAATGCTGCCGCGCAAGATGGCCCGCAGGATCGAGAACAGCAGGTTCCTTTCCGGCCTCATCGACAAGCTGTTTGCAGGCGGCAAGCGCGTGCGTACGGATTCGCTGCGCGGCTTCGCAATGCTGTACATGCTCTCTGGACTGCGGCGGATGCGGATGCGTTCCATGCGCCATTATCGCGAAAGCAACCATATCGATGCATGGATGCGGATGACCGTCGATATCCTGCCGCAGGACTACGACCTTGCAACCGAAGTCATTCGTTGCCGGCGCCTGATCAAGGGCTATAGCGATACCCATGCGCGCGGAATGAGCAAGTACGACAAGGTCATGCAGGGCGTGATGAAACTACGAGGCAGGCCGGACGCCGCCGAATGGACCGAACGGTTGCGCCGGCTGGCGCTGAAGGATGTAGACGGCAAGGAACTCGACGGCGCGCTGAAGACCATCGCAAGTTTCGAATCCTCGCCGGCGCGTTAGACCGGACTCCGGATCGTTTCTTGCGTTTCATTACCCGCTCCGGTTTCGGGCCAGCGCGAAAGCGCTGCCGGGCGTGGTCACTGGCCGAGAAGATAGGCCGACAGCACGCCGATAATGTAAACCGCAAGCAGGAATATACTGGCCCAGCCGAACAGACCCCTGAAACGGTGGCCGGTCCGCGACACCAGCGCCACGATCACGATGCCAGACATGATGGCCGCAAAAAAGGCAGTCAGCGCATGGACGTTCGACGCATGGACCAGCAGCGGCCCTTCCCGATAGGCCACGTCGTCGATCGCCAGGATCAGTATGTTGAACAGGTTGCTGCCCAGCAGATTGGCGATCGCCAGGTCGAGCGCCCGCATGCGAAGCGCCGCAATCGTCACAGCCAGTTCTGGCAGCGACGTTGCAGCCGCGACAAACAGCGAACCTACGAAGGCTTGTCCCCAGCCCATGAGCTTGCTGATTTCAACAGCAGCCACCGGGAGAAAAACTGCAGCCAAAACGAAGACGGCAGCCATGACACCATATCCGGCAATGGCGCGCTGCATCGAAACGGACTGATCCTCCGGTTCTATGACATTGGAAATCTGCTGCCTGCTCTCGTACTGGTATATCGTTCGCATGCCGCCGAAATAGACTATTGCCAGCACGAAGCTCGCAATGCCGACGCCTGCAATGGCAAGCGTCTGGCCATTGCCTGCCGACAGGATCGCCGCACCTGCAACGCCGATACTGATCACGCCGAAACCAGCTGTAAGCACATGTTGTTGATTTCCGCTGAGATTTGACCCGGGATTTTCATTGAGAAGTGC
>JAPOIA010000137.1 GCA_029979185.1 Alphaproteobacteria bacterium
GAAATATCCATACGACAATCGCCGATTAGCAAATTTCCGAAGCAGCCGTCAATGCTCTTTGCCAAACAAAGCCGACAACCAGTTTACCACCGACAGAAAAACCACCACAGCGGCAAAGGGTAACAGCATCTGAAATTCCGACAGCATGTTTCCCCAGAATATCTGAGGCGTATTGAGCCAGATCCATCCACTGGCTGCCAGCAGACCCGCCGTGACGCAAGTCGTTACAATGTAACGCATGGAAGCTCCTATTGCCGGACGACCTTCGACCAGTCTGCTTTCAGGACGTGCAGGTCGCCCTTGCGCGCGGAGCCGAACTGGCCGGTACAGGCATATGTTCGGACGAAGGCGGCATGCTCGCCGAGGAGCAGAGCGAGAACAGCCGCTATCTCTACGAACTTGCCTCAGGCCGCTTCGGTTTTTCCTGGGACAAGCTGGATAAGGTTCAGGCCTTTCATTTCAAGGGCGGACAGGGCGCCAAGACAGGAACCGGCGGCCACCTGCCGGGCAACAAGGTGACCGGAAAGATTACCGCTACCCGTGGGCTGCAGGAAGGCGAACCAGCCGTTTCGCCCGCCCGCTTCCCGGACTGGACCGAACCGCACCAGATCAAGGAATTCGCCAACGAGGTCCGCTCGCGCACCGGCGGCATCCCGATTGGATACAAGCTGTCGGTCTAGCATATCGAAAAGGATATCGACGCGGTGCTGGAAATCGGCTGCGACTACATCATCCTCGATGGCCGCGGCGGCGGCACCGAGTCTGCCCCGATCATCTTTCGCGACAATATCTCCTTGCCGACCATCCCGGCGCTGGCGCGGGCGCGCCGCCATCTCGACAGCCTGCAGCGAACGGACGTGACGCTTATCGCCACGGGCGGGCTGCGCACACCGGCAGACTTCGCCAAGGCCATGGCGCTTGGCGCGGATGTCGTTGCCGTATCGAATTCAGCGCTGCAGGCCATTGGCTGTCTCGGCATGCGCGCCTGCCATTCCAACGCGTGCCCCGTAGGCATCGCCACGCAGAAGCCGAATCTCGTCGCGCGTCTGGAGATCAAGAAGTCCGCGCGCAGGTTGAAGAACTTCTTCGACAGCGCAACCGAACTGATGCTGGTTCTGGCCCGTGCCTGTGGGCACAGTCATCTCAACCAGTTCTGGCACGACGACCTTGTCACCTGGAAATACGAGATGAGCCGCCTGTCCGGCGTTGCCTATGCCGGGGTCGGCGAATAGCCGCACTGGGACGCGACTTGACGCAGGACGTCATTCGCTGCTCATTGGGGTGAATGAAACGTAACGCCTGTCCAGGCAGAACAAGGCACGGGAAAAGTCCGGGAGGAAACCATGTCCGCAGATATCAGCGAAGACCAATCGGCCTTGCGCGACGGCGCAGAACGCTTCGCCGCCGACGTCTTTGGCCCGGCAAACCTGAGGGATCTGCGGGATGCTCCCGATGGAGCCAATCCGGACGCCATGGCAAGAGCCGCTCAAGACGGCTGGCTGTCCATTCTTGTGACGGAAGAATACGGCGGCGCGGGGCAGGATGTGTTTGCCGCTGCACTGGTGTGCCAGGCGTTCGGCGCGCACCTGTCGAACATTCCGGCAGCCCCGGCAATGGCGGCTTTGGCAGCGGTCGCGCAAGTCCCGCACTGGCGCGAGCAGCAGGCCTTTCGCGACGCTATGGAAGGAAAGGCCACGATCCTGCCTGCCCTTGCCGGCCTGAACACGGTTGCAAGCGAGCTGAAAGGCGCCGATCAGGGTGGCCTCGTATGCAGCCGTTCAGCGGGAGGCGCTGCCTTCGTCAATGGCGTGCGCAAACTGGTGCACGCAGGCGGAGCGGTGGACTTCTTTCTCGTCGAGGTGGACGATGCAGCCGGCGCCATGTTGGCGCTGGTGCGCCGCGACTATCCCGGCCTTCGCGTGGAGACACGCCGCACCGTTGACGGCGGATCGCTGACGGATCTGCATTTCGAAAACTGCGTATTCGGCGGCGGCGACATCGTGTTCGAAAGCATCGAGTCGCGCCGCATAGCGGCGAGCACGCGCACGACGCTCAATGTGCTGCTGGCGGCGGAACTTGCCGGCTTGATGGAAACCGCAATCGAGCGGACTCTGGAACATCTGCGCACGCGCGAACAGTTCGGCCGTCCACTGGGCTCCTTTCAGGCGCTGCAGTTCCGCATGGCCGATGTCCACATGCAGATGTCGCTGTCGCGCGCCCTGACATTCGAAACCGCAAGGCTCGCTAGCGAGGCAAGCGCATCCGCCGGCACGACGGCAGCTGCCGCTTTCGCCAAGGCCGCGGAAGCCGCCATTACCGCCACCCGCACCATGATCCAGATGCACGGCGCAATGGGCTTCACCGACGAACACGATGCGGGCCTGTATCTCAAGCGCGCGACAACGCTCGCAAACGCCTATGGCACAGCGGCCGGGCACCGCAAGACTGTCGCCGCGCAAACGCTGGGCCACGACGAAGCAGCGCCGATCCGCTTTCGCGAAGATACCGAAGAAGACGCAAAATTCCGCTCCGAGGTGCGCACATGGCTCGATGCAAATCTTCCCGACCGTTTACGCAACCTGCCGACGCGCCCGTCTCCGCAGGACGCGGAGATGTGGCACAAGAAACTGTATGAGCGCGGCTGGGTCGCTCCCGCCTGGCCAAAGCAATATGGCGGCATGGAAGCGACGATCCCCGAACGCATCATCCTGATCGACGAACTGGCCAATGCCGGCGCGCCGGAAATTTCCGGCCAGGCGCTCGGGCACCTCGGCCCGATCCTGCAGCGCTTCGGTACGCCGGAACAGAAAGCCCAGCATCTGCCGGGCATGATCAGCGGCGAGGTGCTCTGGTGCCAGGGTTACTCGGAACCATCCTCCGGCTCCGACCTTGCGTCCCTGCGCACGCGCGCTGTTCGTGATGGCGACGATTTCATCATCAACGGACAGAAAATCTGGACGACCTGGGGCCATTATGCCGACTGGATGTTCTGCCTCGTGCGCACCAATCCGGATGTCAAGAAACAGGCCGGCATCACCTTTATCCTGATCGACATGAAAACGCCGGGCATCACGCCGCGCGGCATTCGCACCATCACCGGCGAGGACGAGTTTGCCGAAGTCTTCTTCGACGATGTGCGTGTACCGGTCGCCAATGTGGTCGGCGAAATCGACAACGGCTGGACGGTTGCAACGGCCTTGCTCGAACAGGAACGCCTGAACGGCTCCAATCCGCAGAAAGCCGGACACCTGCTCGGCAAGACCAAGCGGGCCGCCCGCCATTCCGGCATGATCGACGACCCAGCCTTTCGCGACCGGCTTGTGCGTGCCGAGATCGACTATGTCGCCCTGTGCGCGACTTACGCCCAGATCGTTCGCACGACGGAAAAGGACATCCGCACCAATGCCGACTATGCCTTTGCAAAATTGATCGCCGCCGAATTGCAGCAGGAGATCTGCGAACTGATGGTGGAAGCGCTGGGAGCGGAAGGCGCCATCACCGGTTCGCTCGATCTTGGCGCGGAAAACAGGACCATAGACCGGCTGTATCCGGGCATCACCTATCTGCAGAACCGGCGCGCAACGATCTATGGCGGCACGTCGGAAGTGCAGCGGCTGTTGATGTCGCGCCGCGTGCTGGGCCTGAAGTAACAGGCCGTCACGCCTCACCCCGTTCCTTTGCCCTGTTTGATCAGGCCGGTCCCGATTGCGCTTTCCGGTCCGACAGCATCCCCATGATGTCCGGAATCAGCACGGCAACCAGCAGCGCAAGTCCTATGCCCGGCGCAATCAGTCCCGGCGCAATCCAGAACAGGCCGGCGACAAAGATCACGACACGCTGCACCATGTTCAGACGACTGAACAGGTAGCCGCGCGTACCGGCCGCCACCAGACACGCGCCGATGAAGGCCGTGGTGGTTGCCAGCACGATCTTGCCGATGGAACCGTTCAGCATCAGGCCCGGATTGTAGACAAAGGCGAAGGGAATGAGGAACGCGGCAATGCCCAGCTTTACCGCTTCCCAGCCGGTTGGCCAGACCCTGGAATTGGCAATACTGGACGTCACGAAAACCGCAATACAGGTCGGCGGCGTGTAGAACGAGGCTAGCCCCCAGTAGACGACGAACAGATGCGCGGCCATGTCCGGCACACCGAGGCGGATCAGCGCCGGCGCCATCAGCGTTGCAAGGGTGATGTAGGCCGGCGTCGCATCCAGCCCCATGCCGACGATGAGGCTGACGAAGCCGACCAACAGCAGCGTCGCCAGCAGGTTTTCATTCGCCAGATCAACGATAAAGCTCGATACCTTGATGCCGACACCCGACAATTCCAGCGCGCCGATCATGATACCGACCGCGGCCGTGATCGATGCAACGGTAATCCAGCGCCGTACGCCTTCATCGAGCGCCATCATGATGCGCGACGGCGTCATCCAGGTCGAACGATCGCGTGAAAAGAAGCTGATCACCAGAACGGTGATGCAGGTGTAGATGCCGGCCATCCCCGGCGGATAACCCGCAAAGATAAGGAAGTAGGCGAGCGCAAGGATCGGAATGAGATAGTACCATCCGCGCAGCAGCGTTGACTTCAGTTCCGGTATTTCGCTCGCCGGTATTGCCTCGATGCCCTGCTTGCGGGCCTGCAGATGCACCGACACGAACACGATAACGAAATAGAGTATGGCCGGGATCGCAGCGGCCATGACAACCGCCGTATAGGTCGTCTCGATCCATTCGGCCATAATGAAGGCGATGGCGCCCATCACCGGCGGCAGGATCATGCCGCCGGTAGATGCAACCGCCTCGACCGCCGCAGCGAACGCGGGTGTATATCCGATCTTCTTCATCATCGGGATGGTGAAGACACCCGTGGTCGCAGCATTGCCGGATGGAGAGCCGGAGATGGAACCAAACATGGCGCTGGCAACAACGGCAGCTTTTGCCGGCCCGCCCCGCGCCCAGCCGGTGAGCGACAGGGCAAGATCCATGAACCAGCGGCTGGCGCCTGCCTTTTCCATCAGCGCGCCGAACACCAGGAAGACGATGACGATATTGGCGGCAATGCCGAGCGGCAGGCCGAATATGCCTGCGCTGCCGATATAGGCGCTGTACAACAGCTTTTCGATCGGGAAGCCGCGGCCGTACAGCAGCCCGGGCAGGTAATTCTGGAAAATCGTGACGCAGACGAAAAAAACGATGATGATCGGCAGCGCCCAACCGGTCGTCCTGCGCACTGCTTCCAGCACCGGCAGGGCCAGCATCCCCGCGATGATCATGCCTTGAGTATCGAGCTCTCCGAACTCGCCATAGTCCAGAATGGACGTAAATCCGTCTGGAACGTTCTCGTAGAAAAAGATAACGAAACCCGCACCGGCCGCGGCACTAGTCATCAGCAGCCAGTCGTACCACGGTACTTTGCGAAAAGAGCCCCCCGCCTCGGTATCTTCCCCTTCCTTCTTCCCGCCTGCCGGAAGCAGCAGGAAGATCAGGATAAGCGCCGACAGGATGCTTATTGCCAGATGCACCTGATTGGGTATGAAAATACCGAAGAATACCGCTGGCAACTGCGCCACCACGATGAAGTGGTAAATCGCAATGATCGACGTGAATGCCACGAGAATAGCTGAGCGTTTCATGATACCGGCGTGGTGAATGCGGCACAGGGCCTGGATTGCGGTTGGCGGAGGATACAGGCCGGCGGATAGGCCGGTCCCGCTACAGCAAAAGCCGCCAACACTTGGCCGACGGCTTCGCTATTGCTGTTCGGGCAAAATCAGCTGCCGAGCAACTTCTTCTGCTTGTCTTCATGCGCCTTGGTCCAGAGCTTGCGCTCCTTGAAGTATCGGATGGCGCCATCGTGATAGGGCAGCGAGAAGTTCCGCAATGCGTTCTCGACAGTCCACTGCGCCAGCTGCTTCTGGTAGGTCGCCATCAGCTTGGTGTTTTCATACATGGTCTTTGAGACCTTGTAGACGATCTCCGCGCTGACGTGCGGCGCGCTGATGAAATAGGTTCGCATGGCGATAACAGGCGAATCGAAATCATGCCCGTCAAAGGACGCGGGTCCGAAGGTTCCAGCGAACATAAGGTCCGGCAGATTCTTCAGCATTTCGTCACGCTTTTTCGCATCCCACCTGAGAAGTTCAACATGACCGTCTCGAATGGCCTTCTGCACATTGCCGGCACGCGGCCCGGTGGGCACGATGGCCGCGTCGATGCTGCCGGCGGCAAAGGCCTTGAACACCTCGCCGGTGTTGGTCGTGGCGACGACATTCAGCTTCTTCAGCCCGTTCACTTTCTGGAACTGCTCGGCGATCAGCGCCAGTTCAGGCAGCGCACGGCGCTTGCCGACCATGGTGCGCCCTTCCAGATCCTTCACGGACTTGATGTTGGCGGCCTTCCGGACAAGGATGGCGCGCTCATTGGTGTGCCCCTGCACGACCAGACGCACAGGCATCTTCTTGCCCTTGAAGTTGTAGGTGCCGAAATATCCCGAATAGGCTGCGAAGGCATTCGCCATAGCGAATTCGATCTTCTTGCGCGCCAGGCCGCGCACGTTGGCTGACGAGCCGCCCAACGCCTGAACAGACGTATTGATCTTGCCCTGCTTCTGGACGACCTCAGAAATCGCCACGGCATTGACGTAGAAGTTGGAGCCAACGCTCGAAGTGCCGATGCGGACAGCTTCCTGCGCCGTTGCGCCCGAAGCCAGACCAAGAACCAGCGCCGATGCGCCAAGCGTCAGAATTTTTGCGGAATTCATGTTTCCCTCCCATACTGGGCCGCAACCGGAGTTTTCTCCATGCATGCGGCGGATTCTTCCCTTCGCACCATAACGGACTGACCAAATTTGTCCAGTTCAGGCCCTTTGCTGCACCCTGGCTGTGCGCATTGCGAGCCGGAACGCAATCGGCCATCGCGCAATCGCCGTGCTGCATCCTGCAGCCTTGCCAAGGCCCGCCCCGTATTGTTCAATGGCACAAACATCCATCAGAAAATCCGGAAACACCCATGCTGGACCGCACCATTGGCATTCCCGCCCGCGTCGCACCGACAAGCCAACCGTTCGCCATCACCCCGCTGTCACCTGGCATTGGCGTCGAAATTCACGGTATAGATTGCTCCGCCGATATTCCCGCTGATGTATTCGCCACTATTCTGTCGGCCTGGGAGAACAATTGCGTCGCACTTTTCCGCAACCAGAATCTGGACGAGTGGCAGGAGTCGAACTTTGCTGCCCGGTTCGGCAGTCTTGGCAAGGTCATGCACAAGCATAATGGCGCATCCCATGTACCCGGCGTGATGTATATTTCCAACATCCGCGAGAACGGAGAATTGATCGGCTCGCTGCCGGACGGGGAAATGTTCTTCCACCACGATCAGTGCTACACGCCGAAGCCGGCCATCGCCACGATGCTCTATGCGATGGAAATTCCCTCGCACGGCGGCAACACGCTCTTCACCAATCTCTTCAAGGCCTACGAGACGCTGCCCGAGGACGTGAAGGAAAGGCTGGAGGGCCTGAAAGCCATGAATGTCTACGATTATGCCGCCAATCCAACGACGCGCGGCTCGGTGATCAGGGAAGGAGCGCCGCACTTCGCCCATTCGGTTGTGCGCACCCATCCGGCAAACGGCCGCAGGGCGCTTTACGTCAACCGGCTTATGACCGATCATATCGTCGGCATGGTAAAGACCGAAAGTGACAAACTGCTC
>JAPOIA010000138.1 GCA_029979185.1 Alphaproteobacteria bacterium
ACAAGGGGGCTAGACAACCTGATTGACCGGGTGGCAATCAACGATGAGATCGAGGCCGTTGTCGAGAATGTGGTGGCATTTCTGCAGCAGGATGTTATCCAGTTACCGCAGCCGGGCGCCGCGGGCCTGCAGCCACGGGCCCTGATCGAGGGTCATGCGAACAAAATCGATGCCGGTTGCTGCAAGTTGCCTGAGGAAGAATGCGGGTATGTCGAAATGCGCGCGGGCGAAAGGCGGCCAGGCAAACCGGTCCCTGCTGCCGGCTTCCAGGTCTGCCCAGTTCATCATCGTGTGGATAGAGCCACCCCGCCGCAGGCGCGGCATTTTTGCTGGAGGCGCCGGCTTCGCTGTGGCTGGCAACAGGGCTATGCCCGTCGCTGCGGCCGATCCGGCCAGCAAGCTGCGGCGTGTCATTCCGGCATGGTTTTCGTCTTTGCCTGTACCGGAAGAAGGCAAAGGTGTCCCGCTCGTCATGGCGCTATCTCCGGCTGCCTGGCGTGGGCCGATCGCCAGCTCTTTCTTGCAAGATTCGGGCGCGCGAACAGGGAGGGGCGTATTCCGGCCGGGATGCAGACGGGGACTTCCGTGCTTATCATGACTGCCGAAAGGTGCTATGCGCACCACATGATACCGCCTGAGGAATGAGGCCCGATCAAAGGGTGCATGGGAGGAACAATTGTCTTCAAAAACGATCGCCGCCGGTACTGTTGCCGACGCCTATGTGGATATTCTTGCCGACCGGGGGGTCGATTTCCTTTTCGCCAATGCCGGAACCGATTTTGCCCCGCTGATCGAGGCGCTTTCCAAGGCGGAACTGGAAGGCCGCAAGACGCCGCGCCCGGTCACAGTGCCGCACGAAAATGTCGCGATCCACATGGCGCTTGGTCACTATCTGCAGAGCGGACGTCCGCAATTGTGCATGGTGCATGTCAACGTCGGTACCGCCAACGCGATGTGCGGGCTGATGAATGCCTGGCGTGGCAATTTGCCGGTGCTGTTTTCGTCCGGGCGCACGCCCTGGGCGGAACAGGGTGGCAAGACCGGGCAGCGCTCCGGTGAAATCCACTGGCCGCAGGAAATGCGCGACCAGGGCCAGATGGTGCGCGAGATCGTCAAATGGGATTACGAGTTGCGCAGCGCTGACGTGCTGGAATCGACTGTCGACCGGGCGCTCAACATTACCATGAGCGAGCCGAAGGGGCCGGTCTATCTTACGTTGCCGCGGGAGGTTCTCGCAGCACCGGTGGAGAATTTTACCTATGCTTCTCCGGGACGCCATGCCGCTGCCTCCATTCCCTATCCCGATCCGAACGCCATCGATATGGCTGCGGACATGCTGGCAAAGGCCGAGCATCCGCTGATCATCACGGCGAGCGCCGGGCGTGATCATGACGAGATGGCACGACTGGGCGCGCTCGCGGACATGTTCGCCATCCCCGTGACACAACGCAAGCCGCGCTATGTCGCGATGGATACGAACCACCCCATGCATATGGGTTACAGTCCCGATCCGTTTCTTGATGGTGCCGATTGCATTGTCGTCATTGAGGCGGACGTGCCGTGGATCCCGTCGAAGAAAGCGCCGAAGCCCGATTGCAAAATCATCCATATCGGGGTCGATCCGCTGTTCTCGTCCTATCCCGTTCGCGGCTTCAATTGCGATCTGGCGATTGCCAGTGCGGCGGGGCCGGCCATGGCGGCGCTGACGCAGGCGCTGGAAGCGCGGCTCGGCCAGCATCGCGACAAGGTCGAGGGACGGCGGGCGCGCTTCAAGGAACGTCATGCAAAAATGCGCGCGGACTGGGCGGCAGCGCTGGAAAAGGCGAAGACGGCAGAGCCGATCCATCCGGCGTGGGTCGCCCATTGTCTGGATAAGGTGAAGGGGCAGGATGCGATTGTCGTGAAGGAATCGCCGATGCCTTATGAATATCTGAGCTTCAGCAAGCCGGGCAAACTGTTCTTTACCGGAGCGGCCGGGGCGCTGGGCTGGGGCCTTGGCATGGCGCTTGGGATGAAGGCGGCACGGCCGGATGATCTGGTCATCGCCTCTTGCGGCGATGGTGCCTATATGTTCGGCAATCCGACGCCGGCCCATTACGTTTCCGCCGCCGAGGACTGGCCGATCCTGACCATGGTGTTCAACAATGCCATGTGGGGCGCGGTGAAGCGCAATACCCGCGAAGTTTATCCGTCCGGCTATGCAGCCAAAAGCAACCGCGAGCCGCTCACCTATTTTGACAAGGAATTGCATTTTGAGAAGGGCGTGGAAGTTGCCGGCGGCTATGGCGAGGCTGTGCGCGACCCGGCCGATGTGCCGAAGGCGCTGGAACGGGCCCTGAAGGCAGTGCTGGTGGACAAACGGCAGGCTTTGTTGAACATTATCTGCCGCGGACCGTAGCGGATACAGGGAGTACCGGCATGGCTGAAGAGGATGCAGGCGCTAAGGCGGCAGCCGACTTCCGCGCCTATGTGGAGGATATGCTGGGCCGTGGTGCTGCCAAGGACATTCCCGACGAGGTGCTGCGCGAGGTGCTTAGCTATGCGGTGAAGGCCTTTGCCGCCAAGGTGGAGGATACAGGCGAGGAGTTTACTGCCGTCGATACCGGAGTTGTTACTGCGACCGATGGGGCCACGGCAGCCTGCGGAATTATCCGCACGGTCGATCTCAACATGTTCGACATCACGATGTGGTTCAATCGTGCGGGTTCTGGCAGCGGTGCTCGTGGTGGGTAGAAAAAAGGCAGACCTTTTCCGGGCTGGCCAGGGTCGCTTTGGTGATGACGGCCCGATAATTCGATTCAACTGAATACTCTCAATTCCCGCAGGGCCGTCGTCACGAGGCGATTTCCGGATCGAAAGGTATTCCGCGCTTGCGAAAGGCTGCCAGAACTTTCTTAAGATGATGTTCGAAAGCATCGGCCAGCAGAACGGCAGGCTTGTCGTTTCTGATCCGCAAGGATACACCCCTCGAGTCGCGGGCCAGAAGGATCGCGCCGGCCGCTCCATACTTGCCTCCCAGAACGAGAAACGGCGTCAGCCAGCGTAAGAACTTCGGTAATCCTTGGCGGTAGGGCTGCACGTATTCGATTGTATCGAAGCGCACGAACCTGTTTTCCCACAGGGTATGTAACGCGATGCCATCCTTTTCTATACTGGCCCAGAAGGCAGCGTAGCGGGCTGCGAAATAGAGAATCGAGGTGGAGATAGCCGCTAGAGGCCAGACAAGCATCGCGGAGGGATGTACAAGAAGTCCCATCCCCGACCACAATTCTCCGTCTCCGGCGCGCGCCCAGAACGGCAGCGCGATGAAGATCGATGTCATGACGAAGCCGAGGAAATCCGGGCCATAGACTGCCGGGATTTTCTCAAATGTCATGGCGCCTGCCGGTGCCTTTGTATGCGGCAGCAGGACGTAGGCAGAAACTGCCGCAACGAGTATCGCCGCAGCCACCATCCATCCCCACCAGGCGATGGCGATCAGCGACAGTGTCACCAATAACAGCGCCAGCATCCGGCGTAGGATTTCCATGGGTACGAAAGCTATCATTTGTCCGGGTCCTGCAACTAATTGAAAGCATCCCGTTACCGGCTCCCTCTGCCAGCCGTTTGCTCTGGTAACTTTCGATAGATGTATGCACGAGAGCCGGCCATGACCGAGATCAACCAGGTCTCCAGTTGCGAGAATGGTCCGGCAGGTTTGGCTTCGGCGCAGCAGGCATGGCAATCCGAGGGGGGTGATGACTTGCAGCATATCAATGGGGCTAACCAGCATCGGGCGGAAATTGGTTTGCCTGCATTGCCGGGCGCATGAGAATTCTATGTAAATGACAGGTGAGTCTTTGCTCGATCAGCGCGCCGACTGGCGACATATTGGTGCCGTAGGACGGTCATGAACAAGGTTCGCGATCTCCAACTTCGTCCTGGCGCACTCAGCCGCAATACTCATGCAGCGGGCACTGCCCCGGACAAACGAGCAGTCGGTTTCTTCAGTCCGGCTATGACGAAATTTGAAGAGGCGGTGTCGCAACCCAGGATGATTGTTGAGGACGCCTATCTCAGGGCCAAGGGATACAAGGTCGACAGGCGTATCGGCGACAAGAATGAACTCCTGAAGTTGCTGTTTGATAGCAAATTTCAGGCCATTTCGTATCGCTCAATAGATTGTATTGCAAGCGCGGCATGATATTGCCCACAAATATCGAGGCTGAGTTTAGCTTCCAACCTTCAACGATATAGTGCCGAGGTCCTGATCGCCGTTGGTTGGAACCCTCTGTTCTACCGTGCCATAGCCCTCGGCCTTGACGGTCACGCTCCACGTTT
The DNA here is from genome assembly GCA_029979185.1 of Alphaproteobacteria bacterium. Taxonomy (GTDB): domain Bacteria; phylum Pseudomonadota; class Alphaproteobacteria; order Rhizobiales; family Beijerinckiaceae; genus Terripilifer. Next base: position 4,321 of record JAPOIA010000138.1, read on the forward strand.
GACCGGCCGGGAGGTCGCGCAGCCAGAAGTCGCCAAAGGCGTCGGATTGTGTTTCGACGCTCTTGCCGTTTGCGGTCGCAACAACGGTTGCCCCTTCGATCCCTTCGTCGCGGGCCGTATCCACGACGTTGCCGGTGATGAACGGCTTCAGCAGGCCCCGCCATTTGGCGCGCGGTTTCGCTCCGGCTTCCGGCAGATAATCTTCCAGCGGCTTTTGCGCCGGGTCGTTGCTGAACATCGGATCGTCCGCATCGCCGAAGAGGATGGCCTCGTGCGGGCATACATCGGCGCAGCGTGGCAACAGACCCTCGTCGACGCGGTGGGCGCAACCGGTGCATTTCTGTGCGACATGGGTTTCGCCGTTCATGAAGATCACGTCGTAGGGGCAGGCGGGCTGACATTCGCCGCAGCCGGTGCAGGCCGTTTCGTCGATCCACACCAGACCGTCGGGCCGTGTCTCGATGGCGTCCTCCGGGCAGGCGGAAATGCAGGGCGCATCCTCGCAGTGCTGGCAGAACAGCGGCATGTAGTGCATCTTCACGCGCGGCGTGCGCCCGCGTTCGATGGTCTTAATGTCAACCCAGAAGTGGCCCATGTCCGGCTGCGGGCCGGTCCAGGGCGCGTAGCTTGCATCCACGTGTTCGTCCTTGCAGGCGATGACGCACATCTTGCAGCTGGTGCATTTGTCGGCGTCCAGCAAAAAGGCTTTGGTACCCATCGTTTCTCTATTCCCTGAATTCTGATTTTCGCGGCGGCGTCACGCGGGCACGCTGGCGCTTATGCCCATGCCGGAGCCGGGGATGATGTCCTTCGGATCGACTTTCTCGATTTCCACGAGGAAGCCGCTGACATTCATCTCCGGCACGTTGATTTCCGCGCCTTTTGCGTATTTCTCGCCCGGCACGGGTGCGATCAGGTTGATGCAGCCGCCGCGATCGACCGGCAGGTTGTTCACCGACGCCAGGTCCATCTTGGCGCCGTGGTCTATCGATACCGCGCCGGGAATGATGCGCTCGGTGACATAGGCGCCGGTCAGCACAGCACCGCGAGCGTTGAAGACTTTCACGATGTCGCCGCCTGAAATGCCGCGCGCTTTTGCATCGTCCGGGTGGATCCAGCAGGCCTCGTAGAAATAGCCGTCCGGTCCCTGTACCTTGCCCGCTTCCTTCATCCAGGAAATGTCGTCACCCTGCACGTGAAAGCGGAACTTTGCGTGGTTGGACATGACGACGAGCGGGTAGTCCTTATACTTCGCGGAACCGATCGACTCCGGATGTTCCAGCCAGCGCGCCAGCGGCGGGCGCTCCTTGTTGTCCGGTTCGTGCTTCTTGATGAGTTCGGAGACGAACTCTATCTTGCCGGTTGTCGTGTCGAGACCCGATGCCTTGTCGGCGAACCAGGCCATACCGCCGGTGTGTTCGCGGAAGCCGTGTTTGGCCTTGATCTCCACCCACTCGTCCCATGTCGGGCAGTCGTAGATGATCTGCTTCTTTTGCTTGAAGGCTTCCCAGTCGAGGCCGGTCTTCGCTTCCGCGATGGTGCCGTCATAGGCCTTCTTCAGCCATTCATCGACGGTGGGGAATTCATCCAGCAGTCCGAGCTTGTGTCCGATAAGCCGATGGATCTGGTAGTCGGACAGCGACTCGCCGACCGGCTCGATAGCCTGCTCCTGATAGAACATACCGATGATTTCCGAGCGCTGGGCGATGACCAGATCCTCATGTTCGTAATTGGTCTGCGCCGGCAGGATGAGGTCGGAATAGGGCAGGTCGTTTTCCAGCCACGGATGGATGCCGACGACGAACTCTATCTTGTCGCTCTGCAGCGCTGACAACCAGGCGTTGCCATGGCCCCAGCTGCCCGGCTGGCTGCCGTTTTCGTTCCACACCATGCGGATGCCGGGATGGTCGTCGGTAGGCGGATAGCGGTAGCTGGTGAACTGGTCTTCCGTCTTGGCGAGCGCGGAGGTTGTACTCTTCCACTCAACCTTGCCCTGGTTGATCGCTTCGGCTGCCAGCGTGCGCGGCACGAAGACCGGCGTTACCGGGCCCTTGCCGATGGCGTATTCGATCATCGGGTTGAGGGCGAGGCCCTTGAAGTCTATCTCCGGATAGCGCGGCACCTGCGCCAGGTCCTTCTTGTAGAACGACGGCGCGCCGATGCGCAGGAACTGCCGGCCGGGCTTGCCGATGCCCTGCATGGACAGAACATAGGCTTCCATGCGGGTGGACAGATGCGAGAGCGTGCCGCGCACTTTCGAGCCGCCGAAATAGACCGACAGCGAGGTCTTGTTCTTCGCCCATTCGCGCGCCAGCGCCCGGATCATGCGGGCCGGCACGCCGGTGATCTTTTCCGCCCAGGCGGGGTCCTTCGGCACGCCGTCGTCCTCGCCCATCACATGTTGGCGGAATTCCTCGAAGCCGGTGGTATGGGTGGCGATATAGTCCTTGTCGTAGGTGCCTTCGGTGATCCAGGTATGGGCGATGCCGAAATACAGGGCAGGGTCGGTGTTCGGCTTCAGCGGTATCCATGTGTCGGCATGGACGGCGTTGGCGTAGTTCAGGTCCGGCGATACGGCGACGATCTTGATGCCGGCTTTCTTCAGCCATTTCGGCATGTGCAGGGCGATGGAGCCGGACATGCCAAGGCCGGTGGCCTCTGCATCGCAGCCGGAGAAGATCACCATTTCGCAATGTTCGAGCACATCGTCCCAGACGGCGTCCTGGAAGGGCTCGCCGAGGGAATGGTCGAAGCCCCAGACGTGCTTGGCGCCCCAGTAATAGCCTTCCCAGCTATCGGGATTGCGCACCTGCTGGGTCCACCAGCCCCAGCCCTTTTTCTGCAGCATGTCGAACAGGTAATGGCCCCAGAAATGCAGCGATTGCATGTAGCCGGACTGGCCGTGGCCGTCCGCCTGCACGAAGACGGGCTCCATCGAGCCGTACTTTTCCTTTATGCGATGCAACTGCTGGACGATGATGTCGGTCGCCTCGTCCCAGCTGATGCGCTTGTAGCCGCCCTTGCCCCGCTCCCCGGCGTTCGGCTTGTCCGGGCTCCAGCCCTCGCGCAGCAGCGGATAGCGCACGCGGGTGTCGGAGTGGACGCGCTTCTTGTGCGCCATGGCCAGTGGCATCTGCACTTCCTTGCGCGGGCGCGTGAACGTCCCGCGCTTCGTCGTGCGGATTTCATAAAGGCGCACGTCCTCCGGCACATGGAAGGGCAGGGACCGCTTGATCTTGCCGTCCTCGACTTCCGTTATCATGGGAAAATTCGACCGCGCCAGCCCGCTCGCCGGATGCGACACGAAAAACTGCTTTTTGCCTTTGG
>JAPOIA010000139.1 GCA_029979185.1 Alphaproteobacteria bacterium
CAGGCTGTTGTTATCTCCATAGATCCGAAGAGGGTCTATGTTCAATCTCCACACGATACAAAACATCGCGAAAAGGCCATCGACAACGATGACCATGAATATGCCCTTCACAACCGAGGATGTCACCTGACGGCCAAGCGACTCGGCCGAGCCGCGAACTTCGAAGCCTTCGATAGCTGCTATCATGCCGATGATCAGCCCCATGAAAGGCGCCTTGATGATACCGACAAGAAAAGTGTTCATCGCTATGGCGCTTTGCAGCCTCGACATGAAGATTTCCGGCGACATGCCGCCGTAGCCCCAGGCGACAACCAGGCCGCCGAAGATCGCCGAAATATCGGCAATGAAAGTCAACAGCGGAAGGCTGATGATGAGCGCCAGCACGCGCGGCAGCACCAGTACGTCGATGGGATCAAGCCCCATGACCCGCATGGCGTCGATTTCCTCGCGCATCTTCATCGACCCCAGTTCGGCGGTAATCGCCGAACCCGAGCGGCCCGCGATCATGATCGATGTCAGCAGCACCGCCAGTTCGCGGCATACCAGAATACCTATCAGGTCGACGGCGAAGGTCGAGGCCCCGAACTGCTTCAGCTGGAAAATACCCTGCTGGGCAACGATGCATCCGACGAGAAAATTGATCAGTGCAATGATCGGCACGCTACGGAATGCGAAATTCTCGATATGAACGGTGATGGAGGTCCAGCGCACCCGCGCAGGCCGCACGATGGCTTGGCCCAGGCCGCTCACCACCTGCCCGAGAAAGGCAATTCCTTTAACGACATCGTTGAAAGCGCTGGTGACGCTTTCGCCGACATCGACCAGCAGGTCGACGACCATATGGCCTTGCGGTGGCGCTGGTTGGACAAAGCGGCGGTATCTGGCTTCCTCGATCAGCGTCGCCCGGCCTGCATCGACATGGGCGAATTCAGCCTGTACGCCGCTTTCGCCCAGCAGGACTCGTACCCGGTCGAGCAGCCACGCGCCTGCCGTGTCCAGAGCCTCGATGCCGGACAAATCAAGCACGACCCGCGTTGCCCCCTTGCCCTCATCCGGCATGCGTTGCGCGGCTGCTTCCAGCGCCGCCGATCCCTCGATGGTCCAGCGGCCTGCCAGGGCAAAACGAACCGCATCGGCGGTCCGTTCAACGCTGTAGAATTGCTCACCCGGCATGGAAAGTCCTGTAATGCCCCCGGCAGCGCGCAAATGGTTGCGCGACCATCAGTATCCCCCATGCTTATACCATAGGCCAGTCCCCTGCCAGACCATAGGCGAAACCAGCATCGCGCGTGCAGCGCCGGGGGGAACCACACGAAATCACGGCACACGCGGGACTTTGGTAGAATCGACCCGATGCCGCTAGACTCAGGGCTCAAATCGCCTTTCCGAACGGTTCGCCCGAATGCACCGCAGTCTCGAACTCTCTGTCGATAGCTTTCCGCTAGCCGAAGCCTTCGTGATTTCGCGCGGCGCCAAGACCAGTGCCGTGACAGTAACAGCAACCGTCACGGGCAACGGCAGCACCGGGCGCGGCGAATGCGTCCCCTATGCGCGTTATGGCGAAACCCCGGAAATCGTCTGCGCCGCCATCGAAAAAGTCCGCGACCCGCTAGAAGCCGGTTGCAGCCGCGAAGATCTCCTGACCTTGATGCCGCCGGGCGCCGGCCGCAACGCTCTCGATTGCGCGCTGTGGGATCTCGACGCCAAGTCACTCGGTGTGTCCGCCATCGAGATGGCAGGCCTGCACCGGCTGTCGCCGACTGTCACCGCATACACGATCTCCGCCGGAACCCCGGAGGCGATGGCTGCTGCCGCGGCGGCACATGCAGCAAAGCCGATCCTCAAGATCAAACTGGCCGGAGATGGGGACGATGAGCGTCTTGCGGGCGTGCGGGCGGCTGCACCCGACAGCGAACTGATAGTCGACGCCAATGAAGCCTGGTGCGAAGACCAGCTTGAAGTCCTGCTCGCAGCCTGTGCGGATGCTGGCGTTGCGCTTGTCGAGCAGCCGCTTCCGGCAGGCGCGGACGAAGCACTCACACGCATCAAGCGGATCGTTCCCATATGCGCCGACGAGAGTGCGCATGTGGTCGATGATCTGGAGCAGCTGACGGATCGCTATGACGCCGTCAATATCAAACTCGAAAAGGCAGGCGGTCTGACTGCGGCGCTCGCCATGGCAAGACGCGCGCAATCGCTCGGACTTTCCATCATGACCGGCTCAATGGTCGGCACCTCCTTGTCGATGGCCCCGGCCATGCTGCTCGCCCCGTTTTCGCAATGGGTCGATCTCGATAGCCCCTTGCTGCTGGCGCGCGACCGCGTCCCCGGCCTGCGTCACGAGGGCTGCATATTGTTCCCGCCGGACAGGGAGCTTTGGGGATAGGCGAAAGCAGGCCGTATCCCGTGGTCTGCTAGGCGCTGGCGCGGCGCTTGTCGGGATGCAGGGACTTGCCGAGAATGTGTTCCGCCACTCCTATGACGTCGCCACTGGCGCCGACGATCAGCGGATCAGGATGCCCGACCACATGTGTGTCCTTGCCTTCATAGGGAAGGCTTGCCAGGAAGTGCCGCATACAATTCAGCCGCGCCCGCTTCTTGTCATCCGATTTCACGATCGTCCACGGAGCGTCTGCCGTGTCGGTGTAGAAGAACATTGCCTCCTTGGCTTCCGTGTAATCGTCCCACTTGTCGACGGACTGACGGTCGATAGGCGACAATTTCCAGCTTTTCAGTGGTTCGCTCTCGCGCGCCTTGAACCGCCGCGCCTGTTCCGCGCGCGTAACGGAGAACCAGAATTTGAACAGGCTGATGCCGCTGCGCACCATCATCTGTTCAAGGTCCGGACACTGGCGCATGAATTCCAGATATTCGTTCGGAGTGCAGAAGCCCATCACCCTCTCGACTCCTGCCCGGTTGTACCAGGACCTGTCGAAGAGAACGACTTCGCCGGCTGCTGGCAGGTGATGAATGTAGCGTTGGAAATACCACTGCGAGCGCTCACGCTCCGACGGCTTGTCAAGCGCTACGACGCGCGCACCGCGGGGGTTGAGATGCTCGGTGAAACGCTTGATGGTGCCACCCTTTCCTGCAGCGTCGCGGCCTTCGAATAACAGAACCACCTTTTGACCCGTGGCCTTGATCTATTCCTGGGCCTTCAGCAATTCGACCTGCAAAATCGCCTTTTGCCGCTCATAGACCTTGCGGCTTATCTTGCTCTTGTACGGATACTCGCCTGTCTCGAAAATTCGGCGGATCGCGGCCGCATCATGGCGCATTTCCGCAACCCGGTGTGCGCCTGATCCATCTGCCGCAGGCCAGGCGGACGAGGTCGAAACCAGGTCGACTGAGCCATTTGCCATGCCAGCCGTCGTCCCGGGTGCTGCGCTATTGCCGGCGATGGCAGGCTTTGATTTTTGCGCACCAGTCGCCCTTTGCGTTCGGCCAGCGCCATTCGTCGAAGCCGTATTGCCTGGTTGCTTCCTGCCCGCGTCCATGTGCAGCTCCCTTTTGATGAAATCAGGGTTGCCTAGAACAGATGGCGGCTAAATGCCTTGACCACAGGCAATTCAGCAGGATTTTCCGGCATTTTTGGCGCTATAAGCCGGTTCGGGACAGTCGCGCGGCTATTCCATGACCGCCGCCTTGAGCATGCATACGAGTGTTGCATGCGCAGGCGCAGCCGATACGTTGCGAATAAGGTGGTTACGGTCGCAACGATACCGCAGCGTTTCACCGGCGCTGACCCTTTCGGTCGCCCCGCCGACCTCCACTTCCAGTTCGCCGGAAATGACCGACAGGCACTCCACCGAACCGCGTTGGTGCGGATCGGATTCCAGCACCCCGCCCGGATCGGCGCAGAAGTCGTACCATTGCAGCCATTCGACCGTCTTGATCCAGCCGATGATTGTGAGCGTGCACTTGCCGTCATCGCTGGTCAGAACCGGCGTATCGGCCCGCGTATTCTTCTCCAGAAACGGCTCGTCCTCGGCGGCCTTGAGAAATCGGTCGATCGACACGTCCAAAGCCTGTGACAGGCGCCAGATCGTCGCCAGAGTGGGATTGGTTTCGTTACGCTCGATCTGGCTGATAATCGACTTGGCGACGCCGGATTGTTCTGAAAGCTCGGACAACGACAGGCTGTATGCCTTGCGCAACCGCTGGACAGTCTTGCCCAGTTGGCCCGATAGCGCCTGAGCGCCGGCATCCAACGTCTTCTGTCGGTCCTTACCTTCTACACCCATTGGAATCTTGCCTGCATTTGCCTCTAGATACAGACACCGGGGGCGGGTCCAGCCGCCACGCCGTTCTGAATATTTTACAATTTTGTTCGGAATACAGGACGCAATCAAGCGATATTTTGCTCACTTGCGCACAATTGCATTTTCAGACGGGAATCGCGAACCGAGTCAGCTCCGGCGTCTTTTGCGCAGCCGGTTTTCCTCCATGACGACGAGCAATCCCGCCGTGATGACGATCGACGCCCCGGCCATCACATAGGCGCTCGGGATCTCCGCAAAGATTACCAGCCCGATCAGAACCGCCCAGACCAGCGAGGAATAGTCGAAAACCGCCAGGATCGAGGCATCCGCATACCGGAAACCCTGCGTCATCAGGATTTGTCCTGCGCCGCCAAGCACGCCGATCATCACCAGCGGAAACCAGTCGTAACCCTTCGGCCATACCCAGGCCTGGGCATGGATGACATCGGCGAACGGAGCTGACGCAGGCCACAATACCGCTGCTGCAAGGCCGGCAAGCGCTGCAAGCGTGGTGGTGGCCTGGAAATAGAAGGCAATAGCTCCGGTATCTTCCGTCAATGTGAGTCGTCTGATCTGGATGAAGGCGACGGCAACCAGCACCGCCCCCATGATGGCGCACAGGGCGCCCAGAGCACCATCAGCCGTGGACTGGGTGCTGCCGGAGCCAAGATGCTCCCACAACATCACCAGAATTCCGGCAAATCCCGCGAATATCGAAAAGATGCGCAGCGACGTAATCCGTTCACGCAGGATGATGGCAGCCATCAGCGCCACAAGCAGCGGCTGGATGTAGCCGATCGCGGTGGCGTCCGCGAACGGTATCAGCCGGTAGGCGCCAAAGATGAAGAACATGCTTCCGATGCCAGCGATCGAGCGCACCAGATGCGCCGGCAGGCGGCGCGTATGCAGCGCGCGCGGAAAGGCCCCACGCCAGGCCAGCCAGATCACCAGCACGACAAGCGCAAAGAAGGAGCGGTAGAAGATCACCACAGTCAGCGGATAGTCGCCATATCCACGCGACAGCGCCAGCATGACCGTGAACAAAAACACGGCCATGACTTTCAGCGCAATGCCGAGAAGCGATGCATTGGCTTCGTTGGACATCTGGCCGGATCGCCTTGTGAGTCGCCTGGTGAAAAGGAACTGCCTGCCTGGAGCCGTTACGTCAGAATGCGGTCGGAACAGATCCACCATCGATCAACAGGTTCTGCCCGGTTATATAGCTGGCATGCGTACTGGCAAGATAGGCGCACAAGGCGCCGAACTCGTCGGCCTGCCCAAGCCGCCGCGCCGGGATCGAATTGATCCTTTCCTTCTTGATCGTCTCCACGTCGGTATTGCGCAACCGGGCAGCGCCACTGGCAACCGCATTGAGCCGGTCGGTGTCGAATGCACCCGGCAGGATGTTGTTGATGGTCACGCCATCGGCCGCCACCTTGCGGGCGACACCGGCCAGAAACGAGGTCAACCCGGCACGTGCGCCGGATGACAGATCGAGTCCGGGGATCGGCATCAGCACAGAACTGGACGTGATGTTGATGATGCGGCCGAACTTGCGCGCCCTCATGCCATCAATGACTGCTTGCAGCAGGGCGATGGGAGTGAACATATTGGCATTCACTCCGGCAGCCATGTCCTCAAGCGTCAGCTCCGAGAAATCGCGCGACGGCGGGCCAGCGTTGTTGTTGACCAGGATATCCGGCTCCGGACAGGCTGTCAGCAGCGCTTCACGCGTTTGCGGCGCACCGACGTCGCCCGACACCGGCGTAACCGCGACACCCGTTGCATCGGCAATTTCCCTTGCCACAGAAGCCAGGCGCTGTTCGTCCAGCCCGTTGATGGTCACGGCAACGCCTTCGCGCGCCAGCGCCATGGCGCATGCCTTGCCCAGACCGCGGCTCGATGCGCAAACGATGGCTTTTCGGCCGCCAATTCCAAGATCCATTTAGTAACTCCCTGAAAAAGTCCGTAGTGTGAAATAGTTGCTACACATATTCCGCTTTTATGATATGTGTAGTATATCGATCCTCAATACCATGAGCCAACAGTAAATTGGGAGGATCGAAGCGGATCAAGCGTCCAGCTTCATCACCGGCCAGAAACGGAAAGCCAACCTGCACATGGAAAACTTCACTCCCTGGTCCGCCCTGGCTGGCGGCATTCTGATCGGCCTCGCCGCGGCAATCTACGTGATCGTTCTTGGCCGCGTAACCGGAATCAGCGGCATTCTTGGCGGCATCCTGCAGCCCTCCCGTACAGAGGTTGGCGTACAGATCGCCTTTGTTGCAGGCCTCATTGCAGGCCCCTTCGCCGTAGCATTGATCAGCGGGCCTGTGGCACTGCCGAAAGTCACCGGCTCCTATCCGGTGCTGATTGCCGCCGGGCTGCTGGTCGGCATCGGTGCGCGTCTCGGCGGCGGCTGCACCAGCGGCCACGGCATCTGTGGCAACGCCCGCCTATCGCCGCGCTCCATCCTTGCCACGGTGTTGTTCATGGGTGCAGGAATCGCGATGGTCTTCGTTACACGTAGACTGCTGGGAATGTGAACATGCGCGTTTTCGTAGCTCTTGTTACCGGCCTGCTCTTTGGAATGGGACTTACCGTTTCCCGGATGGTCGATCCGGCAAAAGTCCTGTCCTTCCTCGATTTCGGCAGTATCCCCACCGGCACCTGGGATCCGAGCCTCGCCTTCGTCATGGGCGGCGCCCTCGCTGTCACAGCTCCCGCATACTATTTTGACCGCCTGCAGGGAAAGCCGCTGATCGGCCATATCCTCATTATCCCGACCCGCGACGACATCGATTGGCGGCTCGCGAGCGGTTCGGTGATCTTCGGCGCGGGATGGGGGCTAGCCGGCATTTGCCCTGGCCCTGCCATCACAGCCCTGAGCTTCGGCATGCATGAATTCTATGTCTTTGCGGCCGCGATGCTTATGGGCATGGCGTTGTATCAGTACATCCTCATGCCGTTGACGGGCGGCGCCCCGCGCGGAGCGCAAGGCACGGTATGAGGAGCGTTAGCGAACGATCCACTTGTTCTTCAGGAACTTGCAACCTGCCGGCTTCGGAAGCTGCATCATGGCAGTCATATCCTGCAGTATAGGAAACTTGTGCTTCTGCGAGGCCTCTTCCGCCCGGCGCAATGGCTTGCCGTTTTCCTTGATGATCCAGGGCGCCGGGATCTGATCGACACGCGCAGTCACCATGTCGACCGTTGGATCGATCAGCAGTATCGCATCGCGATTATTGTACCCGACAGGATAGTATAACTTTACCTGTACGTTTTTGGTCTTGTAGGCCTCGCCGATCATCCGCGCCAGTTGCGGCGCCATCATTTGCGCCATGCGCGGCCTGGTGGCTGTCTTTCGATACTGGCGGGCGG
>JAPOIA010000013.1 GCA_029979185.1 Alphaproteobacteria bacterium
CGCTTCGCCTTGGCCTCGATCTTGTCGAGCGCCTTGGAGATCGCCGTCATGCCGACAGCACCCGAGCGCGAGCCGTAGGTGCCCATGCCGAACTGCACCTTGTCGGTGTCGCCATGGACGATGGATACATTGTCGAAAGGAATGCCTAGCCGGTCGCTGACAAGCTGGGCAAAGGTGGTTTCATGCCCCTGCCCATGCGAGTGCGAACCGGTGAGGACCTCTACGGTGCCGATCGGATTGACCCGCACTTCCGCCGATTCCCAAAGGCCGACACCGGCGCCGAGCGAACCGACCGCAGCCGAGGGGGCGATACCGCAGGCTTCAATATAGGCGGAAAAGCCGATGCCGCGCAGCTTGCCCTTGCGCTCCGAGGCCGCCTTGCGCTTGGCGAAGCCGCGATAGTCGGCCATCTCCAGCGCCTTTTCCAGTGACGCCGCATAGTTTCCAGCGTCATAGGCCATGATCACAGGTGTCTGGTGCGGGAAGCTCTTGATGAAATTCTTGCGCCGCAGTTGCGCCGGATCCATGCCAAGCTGGCGGGCGGCCACTTCCACCAGACGCTCGACCACAAAAGTCGCCTCCGGACGGCCTGCACCGCGATAGGCATCCACCGGTGCAGTCGTCGTGTAGACACCATCGACCTCGGCATAGATCGCCGGAATGTTGTACTGGCCGGACAGCAGCGGCGCGTAAAGATACGTCGGCACGGAGGAGGCGAAAGTCGACAGATAAGCGCCGAGATTGGCCTTGGTGTGCACCCGCAGCCCCAGCATCGTGCCGTCGGCATCAAGCGCCAGTTCCGCCGTCGTGACATGATCGCGGCCATGGGCGTCCGACTGGAAACTCTCGTTGCGATCTGCCGTCCATTTCACCGGACGTCCGACCTTGCGCGCCGCCCAGACGCAAACCGTCTCTTCCGCATAGATGAAGATCTTGGAACCAAAGCCGCCGCCGACATCGGGCGCGATCACCCGCAGCTTGTGTTCCGATGCGATACCGATAAACGCCGATAGCACCAGCCGCGCCACATGCGGGTTCTGGCTGGTCGTGTAGAGCGTATAGGATTCGGTTCCCGGCTCGTATTCGCCAACTGCCGCGCGCGGCTCCATCGCATTGGGGATCAGCCGGTTGTTGACGATATCGAGCCTGGTGATGTGCTTGGCCTTGGCGAAGGCCGCATCCGTGGGTCCCTTGTCGCCAAGGTGCCAGTTGTAGACCACATTGTCGGGAGCAGCGTCGTGAATCGCCGGAGCGCCCTTTGCCTCCGCAGCCGCCATGTCGGCCACCGGAGGCAGCACACCGTAATCCAAGTTGATTTTCTCGGCAGCATCGCGCGCCTGCTCGAGGCTTTCAGCGATCACGACTGCGACATGGTCTCCGACATAGCGAACCTTGCCCTGCGCCAGCGCCGGGTGGGCGCCGGCCTTCATCGGCGAGCCGTCCTTGGAGTGAATCATCCAGCCGCAGATCAGTCCGCCGACATTGTCCTTGGCAATATCGTCGCCGGTATAAATCGCCAGTACGCCGGGCATGGCAGCGGCAGCCGAACTGTCGATCCCGTTGATCGTGGCATGGGCGTGGGGAGAACGGAGGAAATAGGCATAGGCCTGTCCGGGACGGGAAATGTCGTCCACATACTGACCACGTCCGGTGATGAAACGCGGGTCTTCCTTCCGGCGAACAGCAGCGCCGATACCCGTCTCACTCATGACACCCTCCACAAACGGCAAATGTGAAAACAATCGGCCGGCAATCGCCAGCAATCACAGTCAGGGACCATCGCCAGGTAATCATCCCGCCCGGCCGCAGCCAATCTGCGGCCGGCGGCCGGCGCCGACCTACTTCATGGCCTGCGCGCCAGCGGCAACAGCCTTGACAATGTTGTGATAGCCGGTGCAGCGGCAGATATTGCCTTCCAGCTCGTGCCGGATCGTCTGCTCGTCCAGGTCGTTGCCCTTGCGGTTGACGATATCGACTGCCGACATGATCATGCCCGGCGTGCAGAAACCGCACTGAAGACCGTGGTTTTCGCGGAAAGCCTCCTGCATCGGATGCAGCTTGCCGTCCTTGGCCAGACCTTCGATGGTGGTCACTTCAGCACCCTCGCAAGTCAGCGCAAGCGTGGTGCAGGACTTGATCGACGTGCCGTTGACATGAACCACGCAGCAGCCGCACTGGCTGGTATCGCACCCGACATGAGTGCCAGTCAGGCGCAGGTGTTCGCGCAGAAACTGCACCAGCAATGTACGCGAATCCACATTCCCGGAAACGGCATTGCCATTCACCGTCATACTAACTTTAGGCATAGACTTCCTCCTCGCAAATTCACTGTACAGGCGTGGCCGTCCCTATACTGCAATTGTTCGACACCCGCTAGCAGGACCGAAGGCGATCCCCGAGAGATAGTGCCGTCCGCCTGCCCCGAAACTGGATGACTCCGGACGGGCGATTGCATGGGTTGACTGCCAGTTTGTTCCTTCGGCTGGAAACGGTCAAGCGATCAGACGTTGTTCGCATGGCTGCAGCGCTGGTCGCCTGCCCGATTCGGGGGCAGGCTCAGGAGCCGACCACCTCGGCAAACTTCTTGAAAAACGCATCCGCATTCTTCTTCGCCACGCCGTCGATCAGGCGTCCGCCAAGCTGGGCCAGCTTGCCGCCCACATTGGCCTCGACATCGTAGCTGAGAACTGTGCCCCCGTTTTCACCGTCCGACAGGCGCACCACGGCGCCGCCCTTGGCGAAACCGGCCACGCCGCCTTCACCCTGGCCGGTAATCTTGTAGCCATTCGGCGGATCGAGATCGCTGAGTTCCACGTTCCCCTTGAAGGTGGCGCTGACCGGGCCGACGCGGATTTTTGCCGTCGCACTGAAGGCATTATCCCCATTCTTTTCAAGCGCCTGACATCCAGGGATGCACTGTTTCAACACTTCCGGATCGTTCAGCTTTTCCCAAACTGTTTCGCGGCTTGCGGGAAGGTGAACCTCCCCAGTCATGGTCATTGCCATTGTAGGTCCTGCTCCAAACCAAAAATTTCCGCGTCCCTTATCCCTTGGACCAAGCGGCGATGTCCAGCCCTTCGAAGCGGCAAAGCGCTGAAATTTTGCCGCATTGCCGGAAAATCGACACATGGCGGAGAATTTTCGCCTGCCAGCGCCCGAATGACGCGATAGCCACTTGCCTACCGGGCTTGCGAAGGCTATTCGCAAACAGGCGTTAAAGCCCAACAGTAGCATTGCTGACTTGGACCGGACAGGGAACCGATCCAAAAGACACTCATCAAGGGGGCGCATCATGGCCGAGATGAAGATTGGCGCGGAAATCTTCAATGTTGTCGTGGAAGGACCGGATGACGCTCCTGCACTCCTGATTTCCAATTCGCTTGGCACGACCCTTCATATGTGGGACGGCCAGATGCCCGTCCTCTCAAAGAGTTTCCGTGTCATTCGCTACGATTCACGCGGCCACGGCGGCAGCGTAGCCGGGGATGGCCCCTATTCCATCGAGCAGCTGGGACAGGACGCGCTCAACATTCTCGACGCGCTTGGTATAGAAACGGCCAATTACCTTGGCCTGTCGATGGGCGGCATGGTCGGCATGTGGCTCCTGACCCACCACGGCCACCGCATCAATCGCGCGGTTCTCGCCAATACCGGCGCCTTCATGGGCGGGCCGGAACTGTGGAACATGCGCATCCGCACGGCTCGCAGCGAGGGGATGAACGGACTGGTAAACGGTACGATCGAACGCTGGTTTACCCGTGAATTCCAGGAGAAGTCGCCCGAAGCGGTCGAGAAGATCACCCAGCAACTGAAATCGATCCCGCCGCTGGGGTATGCCTCCAGCTGCGCGGCCATTCGCGACATGGACCAGCGCGAGGCGATCCGCTCGATCACCCGGCCAGTGCTGGTCATCGTCGGCACCAAGGACCCGGCGACACCGCCGGCCATGGGCGGGCTGATTGCCGGATCGATTCCCGGCGCCCGGCTGATCGACCTTGATGCTGCCCATTTGTCCAATATCGAGGCTGAAATGGCCTTCAACCGGGCTGTCGTCGCCTTCCTGACAGCGGAAACAAAGAGCGAGCCCGCTAAACCGGCGGCTAAGAAAAAGTCTGCAGCCAAGAAAGCAGCGGCAAAGAAATCTGCAGCAAAGAAGCCGACTGCTAAAAAGACGCCTGCGAAAAAGGCAGCCAAAAAGACGGCAAAGAAGGCAGTGAAGAAGAACGCGGTAAAGAAGAGCGCAGCGAAGAAGGCCGGCAAAAAGTCCGCAGCGAAAAAGTCACCGGCCAAAAAAGCTGCAACAAAAAAGGTTTCTGCGAAAAAAGGCGTGTCCGGAAAGGCCGCAGCCAAGAAGACAGCTGTGAAAAAGGCTGCGAAGAAGCCGGCCAGGAAGACGATCAAGAAGACGGCTGCCAAACCTGCAAAAAAGGCCGCCAGGAAAGCCGCGAAAAAAGCGCGGCGCTGACAATTCCGCGCCGGACACGGCGCGGCGCGACGACGGGAACCGGAAATCAGGCGGGAGCCAAGATGGAAAATTTCCTCCAGCAGCTGATTAACGGCGTAACACTGGGGTCGATCTACGGGCTCATTGCCATTGGTTATACGATGGTCTACGGCATCATCGGCATGATCAACTTCGCCCACGGCGATGTGTTCATGGTGTCAGCCTTCATCGCCATGCTGCTGTTCCTCGCGGTCACCGCCTTTCTCGGCGTTTCCTCGCTGTTTCTCGCCTTCTTCATCATCCTGATTGCGGGCATGATCCTGACCTCCTTGTGGAGCTGGACGATCGAACGTATTGCCTACCGCCCCTTGCGCGGTTCGTTCCGGCTGGCGCCGCTGATTTCCGCAATCGGCATGTCGATCTTCCTCGCCAACTTCGTGCAGGTCGTGCAGGGCCCGCGCAACAAGCCGCTGCCGCCGATGTTCAATCAGGTCATTCAGTTGACCAGCGGTGGCGAGTTCGACGTCACGCTCGCCTACAAGCAGATCGTGATCGTCGCGGTCACCGTGGTGCTGCTGGCAGTCTTCTGGTTCGTCGTGCAGAAGACGCCGCTTGGACGCGCCCAGCGCGCCTGCGAACAGGATCGCAAAATGGCCGCCCTGCTGGGTATCAACGTCGATCGCACGATTTCCATCACCTTCATCATCGGCGCGGCGCTCGCCTCCGTCGCCGGGGTCCTGTATCTGGTCAACTACGGTGTTGTCAGTTTCTCCGATGGCTTCATACCCGGCGTGAAAGCTTTTACTGCCGCAGTTCTCGGCGGCATCGGCTCCATACCCGGCGCCGTACTGGGCGGATTGCTGATCGGCCTCGTGGAAGTGCTCTGGTCGGCCTATGTTTCGTCCGACTACAAGAACGTCGCAGCCTTCTCTATCCTCATCATTGCGCTGATTTTCATGCCATCCGGCCTCCTAGGCAAACCGGAGATCGAGAAGGTCTGATCGATGAGCGCAGCGGTAAGCGAGCAAAAGGACGATCAGGCGGCTGGCCGTATGGCCAAAGCCCTGCGTGAGAGCGCCTTCGCCGGGCTGGTCACCGCGGGGTTGAGTTTTCCGATTCTTGCCCTGCGCGCCGAACCCGACATTCGCAACCAGTTGCAGTTGCAACCGCGATGGTCGTGGCTGGTGACGGCTGTTCTGTTGGTCGCAAGCGCACGCTTTCTCGCCCTCATGCTCGACACGGTGCGCGCGCGCGCGCTCGCCGCTGCTGGCCTGCTGCTTTGCGCCTTCGGTTTCGGTAGCGCATGGTTTTCGCCGCTTGCGACTGCCTCGCTCATCGGGGGAACTATTCTGGCCGGCCTGATTTGCATCGGGGCCGGCTTTTTTGTCGACCGCAGCCATATCCGGAAGTCCGGCCCCGGCCTGCTCGCCAGATTTGCAGCGTCCCCTGCCGGACAGACTCTGACAAGTTCCGGAGCATGGGTCGGCATTGGCATGCTGGTCGCCTTTCCGCTGGTAATGCTCGGCTGGCTCGGACCCGCCGGATCGCTGAAGTGGATCAACAATTACGGCGTCCAGATCCTCATCTTCGTGATGCTGGGCTGGGGTCTGAACATCGTCGTTGGTCTCGCCGGACTGCTGGATCTCGGCTACGTCGCCTTCTACGCGGTCGGAGCCTATTCCTATGCGCTGCTGGCGACGACCTTTGGCCTGTCGTTCTGGATTTGCCTGCCGCTTGCGGGCATTCTGGCCGCCTTCTGGGGCATCATGCTGGGCTTTCCCGTATTGCGCCTGCGCGGCGACTATCTGGCCCTGGTGACACTGGCCTTCGGCGAAATCATCTATCTCGTGCTGATCAACTGGGTCGATCTCACCAATGGCGAAGCGGGCATTTCGTCAATCCCGCGCGTGACATTCTTCGGCGTCACCTTCTACGATGAAAAGGGCGGCTTTTCCGATCTCTTCGGCCTGCCCTATTCGCCGATCTACCGCACGATATTCCTGTTCTACCTGATCCTGTTCCTGGCGTTGCTGACCAATTTCGCAACGCTGCGCCTGCGTCGCCTGCCGATCGGGCGCGCCTGGGAAGCGCTGCGCGAAGACGAGATCGCCTGCCGTTCGCTCGGCATCAACACGGTCAATACCAAGCTCACGGCCTTTGCGCTCGGCGCCATGTTCGGCGGCTTTGCCGGATCGTTCTTCGCCGTGCGGCAGGGCTTCGTGAGCCCCAATTCCTTCACCTTCATCGAATCGGCGACCATCCTGTCCATCGTGGTGCTCGGCGGCATGGGTTCGCAGATCGGTGTTGCGCTGGCGGCAGTCGTGATGATCGGCGGCACCGAACTGCTGCGCGAACTGGATTTCCTCAAGCAGCTTTTCGGCCAGGGTTTCGACCCGACCCAGTACCGCATGCTGATCTTCGGCCTTGCCATGGTCGTGATGATGATCTTCCGGCCGCGCGGATTTATTTCCACGCGATCGCCATCCATCTTCCTGAAAGAACGCAAGGCCGTCTCCAGCGAATTCGTCGGACAGGGGAGCGGCTGATGCGCTGGCAAACCGATCCGCTCCTGCAGGTCGAACACCTGACCATGCGCTTCGGCGGGCTTGTCGCCATCGACGACCTGTCGTTTACCGCCGGGCGAGGCGATATCACCGCCCTGATCGGCCCCAATGGCGCTGGCAAGACCACCGTCTTCAACTGCATTACCGGCTTCTACAAGCCTACGGAAGGCAGGCTTGCTTTCGCCCGCACAGGAATAGCCGCCCCGGCCGGCGTCGACGCCCTGACCAATACCGGCGCGCGCTTTGCCTATGAACCGTCCGGCGATATTTACCTGCTCGAGCGGATGCCGGATTTCGAGATAAGTGCGCAAGCGAGAGTCGCGCGCACCTTCCAGAACATCCGCCTGTTCGCCGGCATGACGGTGCTGGAAAACCTGGTCGTTGCCCAGCACAACCCTCTGATGCAGGCCTCCGGCTGGACCGTGATGGGTCTCCTCGGCATCGGCGGCTATGCCCGGCGCGAAAGCGAAGCAGTGGACAAGGCGAAAAGCTGGCTCGATTCCATCGGCCTGCTGGAGCGCGCCGACGACCCGGCAGGCGATCTGCCCTACGGCGACCAGCGCCGTCTCGAAATCATCCGCGCCATGTGCACCGATCCCGTCCTGCTGTGTCTCGACGAGCCCGCCGCCGGTCTCAACCCGCGCGAAACCGCGATGCTGAACGAGCTGCTGCTCACCATTCGCGACGAGCACAACACATCTCTGCTGCTGATCGAACATGACATGGCCGTCGTGATGCAGATATCCGACCATGTCGTCGTCATCGACTATGGGGTGAAGATTTCCGACGGCACACCGGAATTCGTACGCAACGACCCGAAGGTGATAGCCGCCTATCTCGGCGTCAGCGACGAGGAGGTGGAACAGGTCGAAAGCGAAATCGGGGCCGACGGAGGCGCGCGATGAGCGAAGCAAATGCCGCCGTCACAGACCCCATGCTGCGCATTCGCGGCGTCGAAACATACTATGGCAGCATCGCCGCCCTGCGCGGCGTCGATCTGGACGTCAACCGGGGCGAGATCGTCACGCTGATCGGCGCAAACGGCGCCGGCAAGTCCACGCTGATGATGACGATCTTCGGCGATCCCCGCGCCCGCGCCGGTTCCATCGTTTACGACGGTGTCGACATCACGCGATTGCCGACCCACGAAATCGCCCGCCGCAAGATTGCCCAGTCGCCGGAAGGGCGGCGCATCTTTCCGCGCATGACTGTGCAGGAAAACCTGCAAATGGGTGCGGCGCTCGGCGACCCGGCACATTTCGACAAGGATCTGGAGCGGGTGTTTGGAATTTTTCCGCGCCTGAAGGAACGCCGCAACCAGCGCGGCGGCACCTTGTCCGGCGGCGAACAGCAGATGCTCGCCATCGCCCGCGCCCTGATGAGCCGCCCGCAGCTCCTGATGCTGGACGAGCCGTCGCTCGGTCTGGCGCCGCTCATCGTCAACCAGATATTCGACGTCATCGGCCAGCTGAACCGCGAGGAAGGACTGACGGTGTTCCTCGTCGAACAAAATGCCTATCACGCCCTGAAGCTTGCCCATCGCGGCTATGTCATGGTCAACGGCCAGATCACCATGTCCGGCACGGGCGCCGAACTGCTGAGCCGCGAGGATGTTCGCGCCGCCTATCTGGAAGGAGGCCATTGAAATGCTTGTCCTCCTGCGCACCCTGTACGATGCCGGCGATCTGGGGATCGTGACCTTTCTCTTTCTTACGGTAATCCTTGGCGGTGCGGCCGCCATGGCAACAGGCAGGGCGCTGGCCCTGACCTGGCGGCCGGTATGGCAATGCGTATTTTATGCCCTGCCCCTCGCGCTCGCAGTGGCCTTCCTGCATTATGCCTTGTTTGAGGAATCGGTTATCCCGCTGGAATTCCTGGTCGAGGACCTTGCCGATGCAGAAGGCCCCCTGGCTGTGCTGACAGCCATCGCCTGGCACCTGCGCGGGGTTGCGGTGCAATTCGTCCTGCTGGCCCTCCTGTCCCTTTTCGGCTACCGCCTCACCCGCGTGCGCCAGATGGCCAGCCAGTACCGCTTTGCCTTTGCAGCCAACGGGCCGCTGCACTGGCGCAAACTGGGCTGAAAGCGCACATTCCCGCATAACAGATAGTCAATCCGTCGACTTTGGCGACACTTCCTCTCCACACGACCGAAACGCCCTGCCGTTCTCCTTAATGGGGACTGGCGCAGGCGCCGCTGAATCGGTTAGATTCATTCTCGATCAGTTCGGCAGGTCACGGAAAAGGCGAATTGATCCAGATTCTTGTTTCGACGCGTTTTCTGCAAGCGAACCGGATTCGACTTCGCCTGAAAACGCGTTAGGTTACTGCAAGCATGGTCGCATGCTGCGCACATTCATCGCAATTCGATACGGAGGGAGATCCATGACACAGCGTTCGGCCACCATGTGGCGCACTATCGCCGCGGCAGGCGTATTCGCTGCGGCCCTGACAGCCAACGCATCCGTTCACGCGCAAGTCAAACTCGGCGTCATGGGCCCGATCACCGGCCCGAATGCGGCATTCGGCGCACAGCTGAAGAACGGCGTCGAGCAGGCGGTCGCGGACATCAACGCCGCCGGCGGCATCATGGGCCAGAAGATTGAATTGTTTCTGGGCGACGACGCATCGAAACCGGAACAGGGCGTATCCATCGTCAACAAGTTCGTCGGCGACGGCGTGAAATATATCGTCGGCGCGTTCAATTCCTCGGTGACCATGCCCTCGAGCGACACCGCGCGCGAAAACAACATCCTCATGATCACCCCGGCTTCGACCAATCCGAAGATCACCGAACGCAAGCTGTGGAACACCTTCCGTGTCTGCGGCCGCGACGACCAGCAGGGCGGCGCAGCGGCCGATATCGTCAACCGCCTCTACAAGGGCAAGAAGATCGCCATCGTCCACGACAAGACGACATATGGCAAGGGACTGGCGGACGAGTTCCGCAAGAAGCTGCGCCGTACCTACAAGTTCAGGCCGGCGCTCTATGAAGGTATCAACATCGGCGAGAAGGATTTTTCCGCGCTCGTCTCCAAGATCAAGCGCAGCGGCGCCGATCTGGTCTATTGGGGCGGGCTGCACACCGAAGGCGGACTGCTGCTGCGCCAGATGCGTGAACAGGGCGTGAAGGCCCCGCTGATGGGCGGCGACGGCATCACCGATGACGAATTCGCGGCCATCGCCGGCCCCGCCGCCGAAGGCACGCTGATGACCTTCTCGCCAGACCCGCGGACAAACCCCGCCAACAAGGCCATTGTGGAAAAGTTCCGCAAGGATCGGAAGTTCGAGCCGCAGGCCTATACGCTCTACAGCTACGCCGCCGTACAGATCATCAAGCAGGCAGCCGAGAAGGCAAAATCGCTCGATCCCAAGAAGATTGCTGAAACCATGCATTCCGGCATGAAGTTCAACACCGTGCTGGGCAACCTCTCCTTCGACAAGAAGGGCGACGTCAGCCAGTACAGCGTTGGCGGCAAGGCCAAGGACCGTTACGTCCTCTATCGCTGGCAGAAGGGCCCGAAGGGCAAGGTCTCCTACTTCGAGGCCCAGTAAAGCGCGACCGGATGACCGCCATCACGCAAACCAGAACAGCCGCCGGACCGGTTCCGGCGGCTGCTGTTTTCCCGCTCCGGCTTCGCGGATTGCGAACGATAGTCGGCGCGTTGCTCGCCGGAGCCATGGCTACCGGCTTCCCAACGGCAGCAGCCGCGGGTGACTTGGTGATCGGTGTCGCCGGTCCGATGAGCGGACCTCTAGCCAGTGCCGGGAAGCAATACCGGGCCGCCGCCGAACTCGCGGCAAAGGAAATGAACGCCTCGGGCGGATTGAACGGCGACAGGCTGGTTATTGTGCCCGCCGACGACGAAGCGACGCCGAAAGGCGGGCGGGCGGCGGCAAAGGTGCTGGCCGCCAAAAAGGTTTCCGTTGTCATCGGCCATTACAATTCGACGCCCGCCATGGCGGCCGCAGAAACCTACACGCAGAACGAGGTGCTGCTGATCGCGCCGCAGGCCATCATCGGCAAACTGACCGATGCCGGAGCCTGGAATGTTTTCCGCCTTGCCCCGCGCGACGATACCCAGGCAGCCGCCGCAGCCGCCTGGCTGGCCCGCCGGGCAGCGAACCGCGGGGGCGCCGGATCGAAACGGATCGCCATCGTCCACGATACCAGCGCCTTTGGACGCAGCCTTGCTGAACTGGCAGGAAAAGCGCTCGCAAAGTCGAATATTGCCCCTGCCCTGTCCGGAGAGATTCCTCCCGGCACCCGCCAGACGCAGCTGATCGTCAACCAGCTGGCAGATCGCATTGCAACGGCCCGAACCGGTGCCGTCTACTGGACCGGAGGCAGCGCCGTGGCGGGACGCTTCCTGACCGCCTTGCGCAAACGCAAATCACAGGCGTTGTTTGTCGGCACGGAAGTGCTTGCAGCACGGGAATTCATCAACGGCATGGACCCGGACGCCATCGCCGGCGCGCACATGACACTCCCCGGCAACCGTACCGGTGAAGCGGCGAAGAAAGCACTGCTGGAAAAACTCGATATCGACCCCGGCAAGGAAGACGCCAGCCCCGCCGTTGCCGCCTGGGCAGCGATGCAGGTGCTTTTGCAGGCAGCGAAAGCCACCGGCGCCAATGATCCGCGCCGCATCGCAAGAGCCATGCATTCGGGAACAGCTTTCCGGACAATTATCGGACCGGTATCCTTCGATGCCCGGGGCGAACGCCGCGAACAACTGTACCGGATGTATCGTTGGCAGAAGGCCGAAGACGGCAAGCTGACCTTTGTTCAGGCAACGGATGCCGCAAGCCGGGGCGGACAATAACCTGACATCGGTCACGCAATTGATCTGGATAATGGTACGCGCCGTCCAAAAGTGATGATAATTTATTTTCACTGAGGACGGACTGGCGCACAGCGATGACCAAACGCGACTTCATCGGCTATCTGGCGCTCGCACTGGCAGCTATCGGCTGTGCGGGATTGATCTGGTATGTCGGCTTCGCACCCCATCATCTGAAGATTGCCGTAGCCCCGCCGGACACAAACCTATCCCGGTTGCTGGGCGCATTGTCCTCGACGCTGGAACGGGAGAATGCTGGCGTGCGTCTTCAGGTTCTGCGTTTCCGTACTCCTGAAGCCGTCAGTGAAGCAATCCGCAAGCGCCGCGCCGATCTGGCGGTGGTACGCTCGGATCTCCCGTTGCCGCCATCCACCCTGTCGGTCGCGGCGTTTCAGGAATTCATCGTGATGACCCTGGCGCGGCCGGATGGACAAATCGCCACCTTCGGCGATCTCGCGGGAAAGCGCGTGGCGATCGTTGGGTCCGATCCTTCCAGCCTCGCCCTGTTCCAGAAACTCGCGCGCCAGCACGGCATTGACCCTGCGGCAACCAGGACAGTTGAAGCCGCCGGTCCTGTAGATGTCGCCGAACTCGCCGAGAAGAAGCAGATAGACGCCGTATTCGCTGTCGGCCCGCGCGGCAATCCGAACATTTCCGGCACGTATGAAAGTTTTGCAGATGCCATTGGCAGTCCGCCTGTGTTTATTGCACTTGGCGATATCAATAGCCGCCCGACATTCAGCCCTGCCTTTACGCGAGCCGAAATCGCTGCCGGAGAAATACGCGCTGCAACTCCACGCGCACCGGACACGACTGTGCGCACAATAACCTTCCCCGCGCTCATTGTGGCGCACAATGCGGTGCAGAATACCGCCATCCTCGAACTGACCAGGAACCTGTTTGCGTATCGGCTATCGCTTGCATCGCGTTTTCCCGTCGCGGCACGCCTGACAGCCTTGCCGACAAAGCGCGATTCGCCTTTCCCCCTGCATCCCGGAGCAGCTGTCTATTACAATGCCAGCGAAGTGCCGTTTCTGGAGAAATACAGCGACCTGCTCTGGCTGGCGCTGTTCGGCACGTCCGGCATTGCCTCGATACTGGTCTGGCTGTGGCGGCTGGCAACGCCCAGGACCCAGCGCACAATCAGTGCCGAGCGCGAGAGGCTTGCCGCGCTGATAGCACACTCGCGCAATGCCAAAAGCCAGACCGAGCTTGAAGATATTCAGCGGGAGGCCGATACGATCGTCATCGCCATTTCCGATCAGCTCTACGGCGGGACCATCGATGCCGAGAGCCAGCCATCCTTCGATTTGCTGCTGTCCCCTCTCGACGGCGCCATAGAGGCCCGGCGCGATGCCTTGCGAGCGCAAGCGGGTTGAAACGTCAGCCCAGCTTCGCCAGCGCCGGGAACATCTCGATCAGCCAGAAGGAGAAGCTCTGCAGCCACCCGGTAAGGAATGCGATACCGGTCAGCACCAGCAAAACGCCGACGGTCTTCTCCACGACCACGAAATTCTTCTTGAACTTGCCAAGGAAGGCCATGAACGGTTCGATGGCAAAGGCTGCGAGGAGGAACGGTATTCCAAGTCCGAGAGAATACACCCCCAGCAGCATCGCACCCCGCGATACCGTCTCCTCGGTTCCTGCCAGCGCAAGGATCGCCGCAAGGATCGGACCGATGCATGGCGTCCAGCCGAAGGCGAAAGCCAGCCCCATCACATAGGCGCCCCACAGGCCGACCGGTTTCTCCACTTGCACCCGCGCCTCGCGATACAGAAAGGCGATGCGCCAGATGCCAAGGAAGTGCAGGCCCATGGCGATGATCACGATGCCGGCCGCCATCGACAGGATAGAGATATACTGGCGGATGAATTGCCCGAAGACGGATGCGGTCGCTCCGAGCGCAACGAAGACGGTCGAAAACCCCAGTACGAACAACACAGCCGCAAGGGCTACATCGCGCCTGGCACGGCGCGTCCCCTCGCTCGCCAGTTCCTCAACGGTCGTGCCGGCGATATAGGTGAGATAGGGCGGCACCAGCGGCAGAACGCAGGGGCTCAGGAAGGACAGAAGGCCCGCAAGGGCTGCTGCCGGATAGGAAACGTCGCTTGCCATCATTCGCCATTGATTGTTAGGCCGCAGCGCTGGCCTGTTGCCGTTCAGATATGCCACATTGACCTGAAGAGAAACCTACCAATATGGCCGCAGGCGCCAAACTGACCCAACTGTGATCGATCGGCATAACTCGTGAACAACCTGATAACCGATGTGCCCGGCCTCAGCGCCGGAAATGCACATGACGCCGCACTCGCCTCCGGCGTCACCGCAATCCTGTTCGACCGGCCCGCCGCTGCCTCCATCGCCATCCACGGCGGCGCGCCGGGCGTCCGCGACAGCGCCCTGCTGGAGCCGGACATGACGGTTCCAGGCGTAGATGCCCTGGTCCTCAGCGGAGGCTCTGCCTTTGGGCTGGACGCGATGGGCGGCGTTCAGGCGCATTTGCTTGCTCAGGGACGCGGATTCGCCATCGGATCGGCCCGAGTGCCGATCGTCCCCGGGGCAATCCTGTTCGACCTCAACAATGGCGGCAACAAGGAATGGGGCCAACGCTCCCCCTACTGGGACCTGGGCCATGCCGCGGCAAAGGCGGCATCCCCGGATGGTCTTGAGCTTGGAACCGCCGGTGCGGGCCATGGCGCAACCACGGCCACCCTGAAGGGCGGACTGGGTTCCGCCAGCGCAAGAACGTCTGCTGGACATGTGGTAGGTGCAATCGTGGCGGTGAATGCCGTCGGCAGTGCAATTATCGGTGACGGACCGCATTTCTGGGCAGCGCCCTATGAACGCAGTGGCGAGTTCGGCGGGCTGGGCCAGCCGCAGCGGCTGTCGCCGTCAGACCTTGCCCTGAACACCAAGGGCGCAGCATCACCGAAGGCCGAAAACACCACTATCGCCATAGTGGCAACCGATGCGCCCTTCGGCAAACTGGAAGCCAAGCGCATTGCCGTCATGGCCCACGACGGCATGGCGCGCGCCCTGCGGCCCGCTCATGCGCCGTTCGACGGCGATATCGTATTCGCCGCTTCGACCGGATCGGGTCCTGCCGTCAACCCCGGCGAATTGATGGAAATCGGCTCTCTGGCAGCCGATTGTCTTGCCCGCGCCATCGCCCGCGGCGTTTATGAGGCCAGGTCGCTGCCGTTTCCCGGCGCCCTGCCGGACTGGAGAACGAAGTTCGGACGCTAAGCTCACCCATCCGCCACATTGGCCCGCATGGTGCCGAGGTAGAATGAGACCGCCCCAGCCGAAACAAGCCCGAACACGATCCAAAGCACCGGCTGGTAGGATTGAAACGTATCGGCGAGCACCGCCACCGCCAGCGGCGCGCATGTGCGCGGCACAAGGGCGACCGTTGTCAGTGCTCCTGATATGGCACCGTAGCCGCGCTTGCCGAAAATCTCGACGATGACCGTCTGGCGCACCACCATCAGCACGCCGCCGGACATGCCGTAGATGATTGCATAGGCAATCAGCCAGTTCTGCCCGAGCGGCGCGATCAGGATCAGCATCAGCACGGCACTGGCGAACAGCGGGAAAAAGATGCGTCCCTGCAAGCGCGCCGAACTGTTCGGGGCCATCACCAGCAGGATGAAGCGCGCCGCGACCGCCGCCGGTCCGGTCAGCGAAAAGATCAGTACGCCAAACTGCACCCCGATCCCGCGCTGGTGCAGCAGCGGCATCAGATGCACGTTGAGCGCAAAAATCGTGAACCAGTGAACGCTTGCTGCTATCGCAATGAACCAGAAGGCCGGATAGCGGATGGCCGTGCGCAACGGCGATATCGCCAGCGAGCCAACATTCGTCGGCAGTCCTTTCTCCCGCAGCTCCTTGCGCCGCGCAAACTCCGCCGTTCGGCTGCCGACCGTACCACGCAGAAGAAACGCGTTGATGCAGGCCGGCCCCAGGAACTGCATCACCGCAAGGCCGATCAGCGCCGTGCGCCACCCGTACCAGGACATCAGCAGGCTGACGACGGGGATGACAACCGTCGAAGACAGGCCCGAAAATACCGCAAGGATGGTGATGCCGCGCCGGAAATCCCGCACATTGGCAGTCAACACCGCCGAGGACGTAGTACCCAGCGTGCAGCCAATGGCGACGCCCATCGCCAGCCACAGGATGTAGAACTGCACGAGGGAATCGACCAGCGACCACATCGCCAGATTGAAGGCGGCGAACGCCGCACCGAGCGCCATCACCACATGCCCGCCCCTGCGGTCCACCCAATGGCCGACCGGGATGGCAATCAGGTCGGCGGTAATCAGCCCCAGCGTGAAAGCGCCGGCCATCTGCGTCGCCGTCCAGCCGAAGGCCTCGTTCAGCGGCCGCAGGAACAGGGTGAAGGAATGAAACAGGCAGCCGATCGCAATGACATTGCTGATCGACACGCCCCAGATTAGGATATTCTCCTGCCGGGCAGTCAGGGCCTGTTGTGACTGGACGCTCATTCTATCCGCGATATGGGCACAGGCCGGATCGTTGCCGGTGCGCAGGGGGAGCCCCAGCGGTAATCAATTAGCGGCGTCGGCGCAATGCCCATACCGCATTGCGCCCGCCCGCCTCACACATGGCTTTGCCCGGATTTCTCGCTGGATCGAGCCTTGCAGCTCGGCCTTACAGCCAATCAGGCCCGCCGCGTGGCATGCGGGCTGACATCGACCGTCTGCAGCATCTGGTGCACCAGCCGCTCCATCAGTTCCGTCCGCACCAAAGCATAGGCCGGCAAGTCCCACAGATTGTGCGATTCATCCGGATCGTTCTTCAGGTAGTAGAGGTCGCCCCAATTTTCGCCGTTATAGACCGTCATGCGCCAGTCCTCGGTGATCACATTGCGCAGGAGCGCTGCCTTGGGAAAGCCCATACGGGTGAAATTGTCTTCGTGCTCGGTCAGCAGCATGTCGCGAGTGCCTGCCGCTCCGCCGATCTGATCGGCGAGATCCACGCCCTGCAGGCCGAAATACGGCTTCAGCCCGGCCCGTGCGATGATCGTCGGCGCCAGGTCGATCGTCGATGACAGCGCCCCGGATACCCGTCCCTCGCGGCTTGCCGGATCGGACCAGATGAACGGCACCCGCGTTATATTCTGGAACGGCAGCGCGCCTTTCAGCATCATTCCGTAGTCGCCGAGATAATCGCCGTGGTCGGCATTGAACACGATGACCGTATTGTCGTAGCGGCCGATCTCCTTCAGCTTGTTCACGATCGTGCCGATGGCGTCGTCGATCATGGTGATCATGCCGCAGGTCAGCGCCAGCGCTTCCGGCACTTCCTCGGGCGTTGCCATGAAGGCTTCCTGCGAATGCGAAACCCGGCTGCCATCCAGCATGCGCGCCCGCAGCCATTGCATCGGCGGCGGTGGGTTCTTGTGCGCTTCGTAGGGCAGCTTATGCTTGAAGTCCCTGGGGTCGTACATGTCCCAGTATTTGCCTGGCGGCGTGAAGGGATGATGCGGATCGGGAAAGGATACGAAGGCGAAGAACGGCTGGTCCTCGCCCTTCACGCTGTCCAGATAGTCCAGCGTCTTGTCGCGAATGAAGGACGTCGAATACAGCTCTTCGGGAATCGGCGTGCGCCTCGCCTGCGGGCACTTGTAGTCATGCGGCAGCTGGTTCTTCGGATCGCGCCATTCGTCCGCCTTCGGCGATTTCGATTTCAGCCACTGATAGTAATGCCCGTCGGCCTTATCGCCATGGCCAGTAACCATGTCGACGTGGTCGTAGCCATAATACGGCTTGGGAAACTCGTACCAGTCGTTCGAGCGATAGCGCGACGGCTCCTCGTGGCCGTAGTTTTCTCCATCCGGCTTCCAGGCGTCCTTGATCGGCCCCAGCGAATCCGGATCGACGCGCTGCTCGGCCGGAAATTCCTGCATCGGCTGCACATGGCTCTTGCCGATGTGAGCCGTCTTGTAGCCGCCGGCGCGCAACACTTCCACGAAGGTGCTGGCGCGGTAGCTCAGAATATCCCCGTTCTTGCGCACGCCATGGGCCGACGGATAGCGTCCGGTCAGCAGCGAGGACCGGTTCGGCATGCACACCGGCATGGCGACATGGAAGCGCTCGAACCGGGTACCCACCGCTGCGATGGAATCGATATGCGGCGTCTGCACGATCGGATGGCCGGCGCAGCCGAGATAATCGGCGCGGTGCTGGTCGGTGATGAAGAAGATGAAATTCGGTGCGCTCATGAGGTCAGGGTTTCCGGTCCGGTGTTTGATCCGCGATTGGTTCGCGCGTGATGCGGATGCAGCTGCATCCCGCTGAATTGCAAGGGAAGCCGGGTTTCACCGGCCTGTGACCCCGACGTTAGGAGGATTTTCGGCCCCTGTACAGGGCGGCAGACGAACCGCTCCGCCAGACGGCACACTTGGCAGGATATATGGCGGCACGCTTGGCGCGACATTTGGCGGGACGCTGGTCTCCGGCGCTTTGCCTGCAGCCATCCGGGTTTTCCACACCGCGTGCCCGGAAACCGGTCCTGCAGTCAGGGTCTGCAAATGGACTCCCCCTGCCCGCCGTGATACCTCGCAGCCATCGATGTCAGCACCCGGAACCGGTATGCGTTCGCTCAGGATTTGCCCTTCCATCCTCTCCGCCGATTTCTCCCGCCTCGGCGAGGACGTCCGCGCCGTCATGGAAGCGGGCGGCGACTTCGTCCATGTCGACATCATGGACGGCCACTTCGTGCCGAACATCTCCTTCGGCCCGGCTGTGATGAAGTCCATCCGCCACGTCACGAACAAGCCGTTCGACGTGCATCTGATGATTTCCCCGGTCGATCCCTATCTCGACGCCTTTGCCGAAGGCGGCGCCGATATCATCACCGTCCATGCCGAGGCAGGCCCGCATCTGCACCGCACCCTGCAGGCCATCCGCAAGCTGGGCAAGAAGGCCGGCGTCTCGCTCAACCCCGGCACGCATCCGTCCGCGGTAGAATATGTGCTCGACGATATCGACCTGGTGTTGGTCATGAGCGTCAATCCCGGCTTTGGCGGCCAGAGTTTCATTCCCTCGTCTTTGGAAAAAATCGCCTGCGTCCGCGACATGATCGGCGACCGCCACATCGACCTGCAGGTGGACGGCGGCGTCACCGCCGAAAATGCCGGCCAGATCGCCGCCGCCGGCGCCAACTGGCTGGTCGCCGGCTCGGCTGTCTTCAAGGGCGGCGCCGCAAAATACGCCGACAATATCACTGCAATCCGCAAGACGGCGCTGATCGCCCGCGGAGAAATGGTATAGCCACATTCACCCCTCATTCTGAGAAGCTGCGAAGCGGCGCGTCTCGAAGGAGGGAGAAACAGCGCAAGCAACGAGAATCGACATGATCCCACTGTATTCCCGCCCCGACATGGTCAAGATCTGGGACCCCCAGAGCCGCTTTCGCATCTGGTATGAAATCGAGGCTCATGCCTGCGATGCGCTGGCCGAGATCGGCGTCATTCCGAAGGAAAGCGCCAAAGCGATCTGGGACCGCGCCAACAATGTCACCTTCGACGTCGAGCGCATCGACGAGATCGAGCGCGTCACCAAGCATGATGTCATCGCTTTCCTCACCCATCTGGCGGAATTCATCGGCGAGGATTCGCGCTTCGTCCATCAGGGCATGACCTCGTCGGACGTTCTCGACACCTGCCTTGCCGTGCAGTTGAAGCGCGCCGCCGATATTCTCATCGCCGATGTTGACGCCCTGCTGGCGGCAATCAAGAAGCGCGCCTTCGAGCACAAGATGACGCCGAGCATGGGCCGCTCGCACGGCATCCATGCCGAACCGGTCACCTTCGGCCTGAAAATGGCGCAGGCCTATGCGGAGTTTTCCCGCTGCCGCGAGCGCCTCGTCCATGCGCAAAAGGAAATCGCCACCTGCGCCATCTCCGGCGCTGTCGGCACCTTCGCCAATATCGACCCACGTGTGGAAGAACATGTCGCCGAAAAGCTTGGCCTGATCCCGGAACCGGTTTCCACTCAGGTCATCCCGCGCGACCGGCACGCCATGTTCTTCGCAACGCTCGGCGTTGTCGCCTCAAGCATCGAACGGCTGGCGACGGAAATCCGCCACCTGCAGCGCACCGAGGTTCTGGAAGCGGAAGAATTCTTCTCCGAAGGCCAGAAGGGATCCTCTGCCATGCCGCACAAGCGCAATCCGGTTCTGACGGAAAATCTGACCGGGCTCGCCCGCCTCGTGCGCGGCATGGTGACCCCGGCGCTGGAAAACGTGGCGCTTTGGCACGAGCGGGATATTTCGCACTCTTCCGTCGAGCGCATGATCGGCCCGGACGCCACAGTGACGCTGGACTTTGCATTGGCGCGCCTGACCGGCGTCATCGACAAGCTGATCGTCTATCCTGAAAACATGCAGAAGAACCTCGACAGGCTGGGCGGCCTCATCCACTCCCAGCGCGTCCTTCTGGCGCTGACGCAGAAAGGCGCCAGCCGCGAGGACGCCTACAAATACGTCCAGCGCAACGCCATGCCGGTGTGGCGCGACGAAGGCGATTTCCTCACCCTGCTGAAAGCCGACAAGGAAGTATCCGCCAAACTGTCGGACACCGAACTCGAGGAACTGTTCGACCTCGGCTACCACCTGAAACACGTCGATACGATCTTCAAGCGGGTGTTCGGGGAGGCGTGAATGGCGGATGAAAAATATCTCGTAACAGCCGAAGAAATTGCGGCCATGGAGGGGTTGCGGAAAACCCACTTCCTCAATGACAACGCCCGCCGCACCAACAAGTCGCTTGGCGATCTGACCGGTCTAACCGGCATCGGCTTTCACATCATCGAGGTCGAACCCGGTCGCGAGACGACCGAATATCACCTGCACTAGCACGAAGACGAAGCGATATTCGTTCTGGTTGGCACGGCAACCGCGGAGATCGGCGAGGAGAGTTTTGCGATCAAGCCGGGCGACTTCATCGGTTATCGAAAATGCGGAAAGGCTCACACCATTCGCAACACGGGCAGCGAAACACTGCGCATGATCGTAGTTGGCGAACGCCTCCCTCACGATGTCGGCGATTATCCAAGGCTCGAGAAGCGCATCTACCGGCAGGCAGGCCTGAAACCGAATGTGGTGACATTCGACGCAATCGAGGAACCTGTGATGGGCGCGAAGAAATAGCCTGCCGGAAGCAGTCGCTGTCACCCACGCCGCATGAAAATGGCTGCCCGCAACATTGTGCGGACAGCCGTTGTCGCAATAGCGGGGATATGCCCCCACGCAAGTGCATTCGCCTACAGCAGGAAGTCGCTCTCCGAAAGCGTGTGGCTGTTGCCGCTGGACACATGGACGGCGAATACGAAGTCCGCATTGCCGTCACCGTCCAGGTCACCGCCCCATACTTCGCTGAATTCGGATGACAGATAGTCGATCTCGGCGAGCTGGCCGGCTTTTCCGGTGAAGCCGTTTTCCGAAACCACGAAGGCCTGATCGCCGCGCTGCATCGGGTTGGCGTCGATGGCGGACAGGTCGATCGTGTCCTCCCCTGTCACGAAATCGCGTATGAAGTCGCCGCTGATTTCACTGGCGTCGGAAAAGACGAAGGTATCGTCACCGTCGCCACCGGACATCTTGTCCTGCCCCTTTCCGCCGTTGATGATATCGTCGCCATCGCCGCCGTCGAGTTCGTCATCGCCGCCGAGACCATTGATGATATCGTTGCCATCGTTGCCGTTCAGGGTATTGGCCCTGTTGTTGCCGATAATCGTGTCGTCGCCGCCACCGGCATTGACTCCTTCGATGCTGATGAGCGTGTCTTCAAGGGCGCCGGGATGGTAGTACATGTAGTCGCCGAACTGCGTCGATCCGAAGACCAGTTGCGCGTCGACAGATGCCGTACCGGCGCTGAGGTCGATTGTCATGTCGAGATTAGTCTCGGAATAGTCGACCGTGTCGAAACCCCAGCCGCCGTTGATGTAATCATTTGCGCCATCGATGCCGCCGATGAGCGTATCGTTACCTTTGTAGCCAAACAGGCTGTCGGCGCCCTGATATCCGTAGATCTTGTCGTTGCCCCAGTTGCTGCCCTCAAGCGTTTCGGCGTTGTTGGTGCCGTATACAATGCGGCCGGTAGGTGTAATAGGCATGGTCATTCTCCTTTGTGCCAAACAAATCGCGACTCCCGCGATCCATGGGGCGGTAATAGAGAAGAAGACTGCAAACCCGGGTGCCCAACGCACGAAGATACATCGGCACAGGGGTTTTTTCAGCCCGCATTCATATTCGTATTTTTGCCTCGCACGTCAGGCCGGTCAAAAACATAAATACAATACGCACTTTGGGCACATATGCATTGCTCGCAGATCATCACAATTGTACCCAGCCTTCCGGCGGTTTACCTTTACCGGGATGTATGGTGCCGCACTTCGGACAGGTACGCGCCTCGGTGCTGGCGTGAAACGCCTCGTATATTTTCGGCAGCTCGGTAACGATGCCGCTTGCGCCGGTCAGTTCTACCTCGACGCGATGCACGCGCGTTCCGCATTTAAAGCAATACCACTCGAAGCCTTCCTTCATGCCGGCAATACGCGGTGCTTCGACGACGATGCCCAGCGAGCCTTCCTGCGGCCGTTGCGGCGCATGCACCGTATGCGGCGGCAGCATGAACACTTCGCCCTCGCGGACAGGCACATCGTGGATCTGCCCGCTATCGGCGATCTTCAGCATCATGTCGCCCTTGATCTGGTAGAACCATGCCTCCACCGGATCGTCGTGAAAATCGACACGGGTGTTCGGCCCGCCGACGACCATCACGACATGTCGGAGCCCTCGTGCAGCAGCTTGTTGTTGACCGGCGGTTTCAGCTTGTCCGCGTTGTCGTCGAGCCATTTCCGGAAATTGAACGCCTTCAGTCTTGGATGCTGGGCCATACCGTCCTCCGTCTTTCCCCTGAGGGGTCATGAAGGCATAAGCTTGCCCGCACTCCGGAAACCTTCCTTGACCGGCGTCAGAGACCCGGACAAATCCGGCCCAAACCGCAAAACCGTGGCCGAGCCGCCCCCGGTCAAGTGCTCGGGGCACAATGCCCGCTTGATCCCGCCAGCCAAACGCTGCAAAAGTCCTTGCAACAAGTCTTGAGGAAAGCCCGAAAGGAATATCATGCAGTTCGGCATTCAGTTCTTCCCAACCCTCGGGCCGGACCAGCAATCCGGCGCGACCTTTTGGAACAACGCACTGGCCTGTGTCGATCTCTGCGACGAACTTGGCTTCACCCATGTGCGCACTGTAGAGCATTATTTCACGCGCTATGGAGGCTACAGCCCCTCCCCGGTCGCCTTTCTGTCCGCCGCGGCGATGCGCACCCAAAAGGCGCGCCTTGTCACCGGCGCCGTGCTGCCGGCCTTTTCCCATCCGCTGAAGCTGGCAAGCGAGCTTGGCCTGCTCGACTCGCTGTCGAACGGCCGGCTGGAAGCAGGTTTCGCCCGCGCATTCCTGCCGCTGGAATTCGAGCGCTTCGGCGTGGCGCTGGACGAAAGCAAGCAACGCTTCGAGGAAGCGATGGCCATCATCATTCCGCTACTCGAAGGCAAAAAGATCGCCCACGACGGCAATTACTGGAAGTTCCCCGAAACCGAGGCCCTGCCACGCCCTGTGCAGCAGCCGCGCCCGCCGGTGTGGATTGCCGCCGTGCAGACGCCGGCCAGCTTCGAAAATGCCGGTCGCAACGGCTACGGCATCATGGCCATCCCGATGACCGGCTCGGTCATGAACGAACTGGTGCAAATCTATCGCAAGGCCTGGAAGGACGCCGGTCATCCCGGCAACGGCCGCATCATGATGGCCTTCCACATGTATTGCTCGGAAACTGCCGAAGATGCCCGCACCGTCGGCGAGCCGGAGCTGATGGACTATTTCCGCACCTTCGCCAATGCCGCCCGCTCGTGGACCACCGGCACCAAGTCGAAGGACTACGCCAATTACGACAAGATCGTCGAGCACCTCGACAAGGCGACCTTCGACGGGCAGGTCGCCAATGGCTCGGCCTGGATCGGCACGCCCGACATGATCGCCAGGCAGATCGAGGAATATAACGAAGCCGTTGGCGGATTTGACCTCGCTTCCATTCAGGTCAACTTCGGCCTCATGGATCAAAAGAAGGCGCATGCCTCCATGCGGCTTTTTTCCAAAGAAGTGATGCCGCGCTTTACCGGCTCTTGATTCAGCGCGCTGGCGGCTACTCCGATTTGCGCTGCCGGATCGGATAGACGCCCGGCTGCGTGATCTTGTGATAGAGCCAGGCCAGGGCGACAAGCAGCACCGCCCCTGCTGCGACGGGAATGAAGAAGAATTCCCAGCCCGGCGCCATTGGCACGATAATGAACGGATTGATGCCGGCCGGCGGATGCAACGTATTGGTCATCTGCATCAGCGCTATCGCCAGCCCGACGGCAGGCGCTGCCAGCCACGGATTGGACCCGAACGACCACAGAATGGCAAATCCGGCGACAGCCGAGAGCAAATGCCCGCCGACGATATTCCGCGGCCGCGCGAACAGGCTGAGCGGCGTTGCCATCACCAGTACGATCGACGTTGCGAATGGCACCATCATCAGCGGAACACCGCTCATCCGGTCGAAGGCGATCATCACTGCAATACCGATCAATCCCCCGACCGCAGGCACCACAACCTTGTTGATAAAAGCCATCCCCTGCATGCGGGCTATTATCCCTGCTTTTCTGTATTCGGGCGTATTACCTTTCTTAATGCAACACCAGCGCCGATTCATCAACCGTGCGCGGCGCGGCGAAATGGCCCCGGCCCCCGCCAGCGTGGAAAATTTCAGCGCCGGCCGCAATGGATCGCAAACCCGCATGCGTTCGCTTGGCAAGCGTCCCAACAGCTTGATTCCTGAAACGGATCGCCGCTGTTTTGATCGATTCCAAGACGGACGAAGGCCCGGGAAATCGGAACCCTGAAATTAGAACAATTATAAAGTATTGATATTAATTGATTTTCTGTATTTCTTTCGTTTA
>JAPOIA010000140.1 GCA_029979185.1 Alphaproteobacteria bacterium
CTCCCGGACGATGCGCCGGAGCTGATCGACATTTTCCGCGAAGCGGTGATGGAAATGACGGTAGACGAATACGACGAGGACCAGCGCGAGGCCTGGGCCTCCGCAGCCGACGACGAGGAGGCTTTCGCCAAGCGGCTGCAGGAGCAGCTGACCATCCTTGCCGTCATCGAGGGCCAGACGGTTGGTTTCGCCTCGCTGGAGGACGGCAGCGTGTTGGCGTTCTTCTATATTCATCCCGACGCCATCAATATGGGCGTTGCGACGGCGCTCGCCGATGCGATGGAAAAACTTGCCGAAGCGCGCGGCGCCAAGGAACTGCTCGGCGATATAAGCGATACCGCGCGCGGCTTTTTCGAACGCCGCGGCTGGTCGGCGCAGCAGCGCAACACCGTTCACATGGATGGTGAATGGCTCGCCAATACGACCATGAAGAAAACGTTTTCGAATGCCGGCAGCACGCCCGTTCCCGGCAACATGACAAGGCACTAGTACGATGAGCCGCGAACGCCTTTACATCTTAGATACGACTTTGCGCGATGGCGCCCAGACGACCGGCGTCGATTTCTCGATCGAGGACAAGCGCAACATCGCCGTTCTGCTGGATGAACTTGGCGTCGACTATGTCGAGGGCGGCTATCCCGGCGCCAATCCGCTGGATACCGATTTCTTCAGGAAGAAGCCCACGCGCAAGGCTCGCTTTGCCGCTTTCGGCATGACCAAACGGGCAGGGCGCTCGGCGGAAAACGATCCCGGCGTCGCCGCGCTGCTGGAAGCCGATGCCGATACGATCACCTTTGTCGCCAAGTCCTGGGACTATCAGGTGCACGTGGCGCTTGGCTGCACGCTGGAAGAAAACGTCGAGGGCATCGACGATTCCATACGCCTTGCGGTATCGCGCGGCCGCGAAATTATCCTCGATTGCGAGCATTTTTTCGACGGCTACAAGGCCAACCGTGATTATGCCCTGCAATGCGCAAAGACGGCGCTCGATGCCGGCGCCCGCTGGATTGTCCTGTGCGACACCAATGGCGGTTGCCTGCCGCATGAGGTCGAGGCCATTGTGCGCGATGTCTGCAAGGTCATTCCCGGCGATCGCATTGGCATCCATACCCACAACGATACGGAGAATGCTGTCTCCAATACGCTGGCCGCGATCCGCGGCGGTGCGCGGCATCTGCAAGGTACATTGAACGGCCTCGGCGAGCGCTGCGGCAACGCCAATCTCGTTTCGCTGATCCCGACCCTGCTCCTGAAAAGCGATTTCGCCGATCATTTCGAAACCGGCATTTCGAAGGAAAAGCTGGCCGGTCTGACGAAGCTGTCGCATGCCTTCGACGAACTGCTGAACCGCCAGCCCAACCGCCATGCGCCTTATGTCGGTTCCTCTGCCTTTGCGACCAAGGCCGGCATTCACGCCTCCGCCG
Source organism: Alphaproteobacteria bacterium (assembly GCA_029979185.1). Taxonomy (GTDB): domain Bacteria; phylum Pseudomonadota; class Alphaproteobacteria; order Rhizobiales; family Beijerinckiaceae; genus Terripilifer. Next base: position 1,425 of record JAPOIA010000140.1, read on the forward strand.
TGGTCAAGGACCCGCATACTTACGAGCATATCGAGCCGCAGCTCGTAGGAAATACGCGCAAGGTGCTGGTCTCGGATCAGGCGGGCAAATCGAACGTGCTGGCGGAGCTGGAGCGCATCGGCGTCAATGTCGACAGGAACGACAAGCGCATCGGGCGGCTGCTGGAAGAGATGAAGGCCAAGGAAGCTCTGGGCTATGCCTACGAGGGCGCCGATGCCTCCTTCGAACTGTTGGCCCGCCGCATGCTTGGGCAGGCTCGTGACTATTTTTCCGTCGAACGCTTTTCCGTCAATGTCGAGCGCCGCCATAATACCCTTGGCGAACTCACCAGTGTATCGGAAGCCATCGTCAAGGTGGATGTGGATGGCGAGATGTTCATCTCCGCCGCCGAAGGCAATGGTCCGGTCAACGCGCTCGATCTCGCCCTGCGCAAGGATCTTGGGCGATACCAGCGCTACATCACCGATCTCGAACTGGTCGATTACCGCGTCCGGGTCTTTCAGGGCGGCACAGATGCAGTGACGCGGGTGCTGATCGAGTTTTCCGATGCTACAGGCGAGCGCTGGACGACCGTCGGCGTCTCGGCCAACGTCGTCGACGCCTCGTTCCAGGCGCTGCTGGACGCCATCAACTACAAGCTGATGAAGGCCGGGGCGTAGCGTCCGTCCCTACAGCCGCGGATCGTGATCGAGCTGCACGGTCTTTTTGGCTGCGTTGCGGGCTGCATGGGCCTGTATCATCGGCATGACGTCGCCGACTTTCTCCGCCACCCCGTAACGCACTTCCATGTCCGGGCGAATGAAGCCGTTGTTGCGCATATGCGCCAGCAGGTCGAGCAGGGGACGCCAGAAGCCGCCGATATCGGCCAGGATAACCGGCTTGTCGTGACGGTCCAGTTGCACCCAGGTGAGTTGCTCGACCAGTTCTTCCAGTGTGCCGATGCCGCCCGGCAGGGCGACGAAAGCATCCGCCTTCTCGAACATCAGGCGCTTTCGCGTATGCATGTCCGGCACCACGATCAGCTCGTTGGCGTCCTCGAACTGGCGCTCCTTGCTTGATAGGAATTCCGGGATGATGCCCGTGACATGCCCGCCGCTGGCATGCACCGTCCGCGCCACGATGCCCATCAGCCCGTTGCTGCCGCCCCCGTAAACCAGCCCCGCTCCTGCTGCTGCAATCGCGCGCCCGAGCTGCTCGGCTGTCCGGACGAAAACCGGATCGTCGCCCGGCGAAGATCCGCAATAGACGCAAACATGTTTGATTTCAGTCATCGGGGGGCTCTGTCCTTGCACGCCTGCGGCGGGTTGTGTTGTTCAGCTCAAGTGGAAAATTAAGCTCAAACAGGTTGATTTTTCGCAACTACTGGCAATTTCGCCGAAGAATCGCTAGATTTGTTGAAATGTAGCATCAAGTGGCAAAGCATGCAGGTCCGGCGATGGAATACGGACACCTCTTGCGGATGGTACACACTTGCAGCAGTCGCTTTGGCGGGCACGCTCACGCGGACAGCGGCAGGTTCGGCAGCAAGCCCGGCAACGGCATGGCCACAGCGCCCGCCGGGTTACGCATCCCGATTTTCAAATTCCGTAGAATGCAATATCTGCCGCCCGTGCAGCGTGTGAGTGAGAAGGACAGACAGTGTTAGAGAAGAACACCTGGATTATTGGCGGATCGGCCGTTGCCTCGGTCGTGGCTGTGGCCGGCCTCGTCTATCATCTGTTCACGCGCAACGCCGTTATTACAACGCCTGACAAGCCGGCAGCTGCACTCTCTGGCGGCACGAACACCGAGGTTACGAAAAAAGCCGGCGACACCGCAACATCAACCGCATCCAAATCCGTATCCAGCCAGTCCCAGTCCTCTTCCCGTTCTTCCAGCGCGGACGCCTCTAAATCCGCTACTGCAAAAACCGGGACATCCGCGCCGGATGCTGGAAGTTCGGCGAGCTCAAAGTCCGCTGCGGCAGGCTCCGGTAAGCAGCAGGACGCAGATGCTGCGCGACAGAACACTGCTGCAGCCAGACCGGCGGACCGGCGCATTCCGTCCTTCGATATTGTCCGCGTCGAGCCTACAGGCGATTCCGTGATTGCCGGCCGCAGCGAACCTGGCGCCGATATCGAGCTGTTGAACAAGGGCAAGCCCTTCGCCAAGGCCAAGGCCGACGCCAATGGCCAGTTCGTAATCATTCCGCAAAACCTGAAACCCGGCGCACACCAGCTGCAATTGCGCTCGCGCCTGAACGACCAGACGCGCGATTCTGAACAGGCTGTCGCCGTTTCCGTTCCCGAGCAGGGCAAGAAGGACGTAATTGTCGCCTTGGCAGCACCCGGCAAGGCAACGGTCATCCTGTCGGATACCAAACCGCAGGCGGCAGCGGATGCTTCCGCGAAGCCGCAGTCGCAACCTGCCGCGGCCAGTCCGGCTGCAGCTGGATCGGCGGCTACTGCAGCCGCATCGCCGGCATCTGGCGGTATGTCTCCGTCAGGCACTGGCGCTTCCGGCGGCACGGCTGCGGGCAAGGCGGCCTCCGCCGATGCTTCGAATACAGTGGTAGCTGCGGCCGATCCGTCGAAAGCCGGACCTGACGCCAGCGCGACGCCCGTTGCTCCGCAGGTGCCGGTCCGTATCCGTATCGTCGAAGCCGAACAGAAAGGCGGTTTCTTCGTCAGCGGTTTTAGTGCGCCCGGTTCCCGCATTCGCCTGTACCTCAATCGCTCGTTTGTCGCCGAGGCGCAGGCCGGCAAGGATGGCAGCTGGTCCATGCGCGTTGCCCGGGGCATGTCGCCGGGCGACTATACCGTGCGCGCCGATGTCGTGGAGCCTGCGACCGGCAAGGTCCTGTCACGGGCGGAAGTTCCGTTCGACTATCCTGTGCGTGTCGCTGCAGCACCTGCATCCGGCGCATCTGACAAGCAGCCCGCCGCGCAGGCGAACGGCGCCGCGGCATCGACGGCTACAGCAACCCTGGCAGCCTCCGGCACGAACGTTCCGGGCAATACCGCGGCTGTTACAACGCCATCGTCAGCTACAGGCCGGGCAGCAGCACAGGCAGGAGAGCGCGGCAACGCGTCGGCGCCGGCAGCCGACACATCAGCAAATGCAACGGCGGGAAAATCCGCCGCCACCCCGGTCGCTGCCGTACGCTCTTCCGGCAAAACGCCTCCGCGAGCAGCCGGGCAGCGCAGCGGTGCATCTCCATCAGTCCCGGAGAAGCGTGAAGCTGCCGCCAGTGCAGCGGCCCAAAAGACCGCCTCACAGGGCAGCACGCCGCAAGACAAGGCCGGTTCAGCCGCACGCAACCGGAGCACAGCGACAGCCGCCGCTTCACCGTCTGCAACGACGTCGGAAACCAACGGCGATTCGGTACGGATCCTGCCGCCTCCTGCACCTGCCGCGCATGTCGTGATCGAGAAGCTGACGACGGCCAGTGTCAACAAGGGCGACAGCCTGTGGCGCATCAGCCGCAACATTCTCGGGCGGGGCATTCGCTACACGCAGATTTATGCCGCAAACACCAGCCAGATTCGAAATCCGCATCTGATCTATCCCGGCCAGGTTCTGGTTGTGCCGCTTGGCAAACCGGAGAACAGTCCGGACAAACCCGTCAGTCCCGCGCCGCAACCAGCTCCTGCACCGAAGCAGTAAGAGCGCGTTCTACGGCGCATCCGTTGCCGCGCAGCATAAGACGGATGTTTCTGCCGAATTTGCCTGTTGTGGCGGTCGCCACACTTGGAAAATCCGGTCAAAGCGCTTAAGCAGGAGTAACCATTCCCGAGGGAGGCTTGCCGGCAGGTCTTGATGCCGCCGGCCCCGATTACAGAAATTTGTCATGAGCCCCAAACCGCCCCGCAGCGACGAACAGGACCGCGAGCAGAAGTACCGCAAGGAAGCCTCGCTGATCGCGACCGTCCGCCATCTCTGGCCCTATGTCTGGCCAGATGACCGCAGCGACCTCAAGCTGCGAGTTATGGGTGCGCTCGGCCTGCTTTTGATCGCCAAGCTGATTACGATTGCGGTTCCCTATGCTTTCAAATGGGCGACCGACGCGCTGACCAATCCCGCCAATGCGAATGTGCCGCTGCCGGCCTTACTGGCAGGGCCGATTGCACTGGTCGTGCTGTATGGCGTATTGCGCAGTTTCATGCAGTTCTTCACCCAGGCGCGCGATGCCCTGTTTGCCGCGGTGTCGATGAATGCCGTGCGCAAGCTGGCCAACGAGGTATTCATCCATCTGCACCAGCTGTCGTTGCGGTTCCATCTCGAACGCAAGACCGGCGGCCTTACACGTGTTCTGGAGCGCGGACGTGAAGCGATCCAGCAGATCGTGCGCATGAGCATGCTGACCGGCGTGCCGACGCTGGTGGAATTCATCCTGATCTTTGGCGTGTTCATGTATTCCTTCGACTGGCGCTATGCATTGGTGCTGGTGTTGATGATTATCGCCTATCTTTGGTTTACGCAGGTCTGCACCGATTGGCGCATTACCATTCGCCGCAACATGAACGAGAGCGACAACGACGCCAATGTGAAGGCCATCGACTCGCTGCTCAACTACGAGACGGTGAAATATTTCAATGCCGAAGGCCGCGAGTCCCAGCGCTACGACCGCTCGATGGAGCGTTACGAGCGCAACTCTATCTCAAGCTATGTGTCGTTGGCGGTATTGAACTCGGGGCAGGGTTTCATCTTCGCGGTTGCACTGACCGTGATGATGGTGATGTGCGTGCAGGGTATCCGCAACGGTACCAATACGATCGGCGATTTCGTCCTGCTCAACGCGATGATGATCCAGCTCTACCAGCCGCTGAACTTTATGGGCATGGTCTATCGCGAGATCAAGCAGGCGACTATCGATATCGAAGCCATGTTCGATATTCTCGATCAGGACCCGGAAATCAAGGACGCCCCGGACGCAAAGCCGCTGGTCGTTTCCGAAGGCACGCTGCGCTTCGAAGACGTGTATTTCACCTACGACCACAAGCGCCAGATCATCAAGGGCATCACGTTCGAAGTACCTGCGGGCAAGACCGTCGCGGTTGTCGGCCCGTCCGGCGCGGGCAAGTCCACCCTGTCGCGCCTGATCTATCGGTTCTACCAGCCGCAGTCCGGCCGCATCACCATCGACGGGCAAGACATCCACAAGGTCACGCAGGATTCCCTGCGCGAGAAGATCGGCATGGTCCCGCAGGATACCGTGCTGTTCAACGATACCATTGAGTATAACATCCGCTATGGCCGCTGGGACGCGACCGAGGAAGAGGTTGTCGCGGCTGCCAGGTTCGCCCAGATCGACCGCTTTATCCGCACGTTGCCGGATGGCTACAAGACGCAGGTTGGCGAGCGCGGCCTGAAACTCTCCGGTGGCGAGAAGCAGCGCGTCGCCATTGCACGCACCATCCTCAAGAGCCCGCCGATCCTGCTGCTGGATGAAGCGACCTCGGCGCTCGATAGCTTCACCGAGCGCGAAATCCAGTCGGCGCTCGACCAGGTGGTGGAGGGCCGCACGACGCTGGTCATCGCCCACCGGCTGTCGACCATCATCAACGCCGATGAAATCCTCGTCCTTGACGGCGGGCAGATCGTCGAACGCGGCCGGCATGAAGAACTGCTCGCCCATCACGGTGTCTATGAAGCGATGTGGAACCGCCAACGCGAGGTCGACGAGGCCCAGGCAACCCTGCAGCGCGCCGCCGAAGCCGAGCCGCCAAGTCTGCGCGTCAATCTGGTCGCGGAGTAGGGACCGCGGGGACGGCGCGCTTGCTATTCCCGCAGCGTCCCCAGCGATTCACCCGCATCCCACGGCTTCCACCACAGCTTCGCGCCGATGTCCTTTGCAATGATGCCGGCGGTAATATAGCCCGAGCCGCCGGAGATCGCGCCGCCCGGATGGGCCGCCGATCCGGCCATGTAAAGCCCTGGTATCGGCGTGCGGTAGCCGAAATGGTTGTACATCACCTGCTCGGCATTGAAGGCGCCCATGAAGATGTCGCCGTTGCGCATGTTGATGAGTTCGGACGCATATTCCCGGCCCGTGTAAACATATTTGCCGAGGATGTTTTTCTTCGACACATTCGGCGCATAGCGCGCGAAGGTCTCGATGATCCGCTCCGAAAACTCTTCCTTGAAATCCTCGTAGGACTGGCTCTTCAGGTCCGGATCGAGTGGCATC